>CAZERB010000375.1:0-1503 GCA_964514645.1 uncultured Anaerolineales bacterium | reverse complement strand
GACTCGAACCCACATGAGGTTGCCCTCAACGGTTTTTGAGACCGTCGCGTCTGCCTTTCCGCCACTTCGGCCCCATACGCCTATGAGTATAGGACAAGACTCCCGAGAAGTCAAGTGAAATGGATGAAGCGACCCTCATCGCTGCGACCCGCCAAGGCGACACCCAGGCGTTCGATCAACTAGTGCGCCTCTATCAGGGCGCGATCTATAACCTCGCCTATCGCATCCTGGGCGATGAGGAGGCAGCCAGCGACGCCACCCAGGACGCTTTCCTCTCCGCTTATAAGGCGATCGGCAAGTTTCGTGGCGGCTCCTTCAAAGGCTGGTTACTTCGCATCGTCACTAACACCTGTTACGATCAACTCCGCCGAAAGAAACGCCAGCCAACCACTTCCTTAGAAGCGGTATATCTCGATTCCGCACCTCCCTGGGCAGAGAACGAAGAGCCGGAGGAGTACGCCCTCCGCCAGGAACTGGGTAGCATAATCCAAAGAGGCCTAGCCACCCTACCCCCGGAACAACGGATAGCCCTCGTCCTCTCCGACATTCAAGGGTTAAGTTACGAGGAGATAGCGGAGGTGATGGGTACCAACCTAGGGACGGTAAAATCCCGTCTCAACCGTGGCCGGGCCAGCCTTCGGGATTATCTTCTGGCCCAAGGGGAACTTTTGCCCCCTCGGTACCGTCTTAAAATTGAGAGTCACACCTAACGGCTTTACCATAGTTGAGTAGGAAGATGTTCAAGAGGTTCAAACGTTCAGAACACAAAAGGGTAGAAGAACTCCTCTCTGCCTACATTGACGGAGAACTCCCCATCGAGGAAGCCACCCTGGTGGAGAAACATCTCCGCGACTGCTCGGCCTGCACTCAGAACCTGGAGACCCTGCGCCAGACGGTGAGCCTTATGCAGCAACTGCCCGCCGTATCCCCTCCCCGCTCCTTCGCTATCAGCCACCTCGTGGTGCCGGAGCGACGATGGGCCTGGGGATACGTTTATCTCAGAGGGGCCACCGCCTTGGCTGCGCTCCTTCTCACCGTCCTTCTGGCCGGAGACCTGGGTTTTCAATATCTATGGGCTCCTAGGATAGCAGCCCCCGCCCCTGCGCCGGTGGAGGCCACCGTCGAGACCTCGGAGGCGGAGATAGAGGCGCCCATAGAGACCCCCACCGCTAGGGAGGCTTTAGACCTAATGGAGGCTCAGAAGGTGGAGGAAACCCCAGCCCCTCTCGCCGAAGCCACTCTACCAGCCGAAAGGTTGGGCGCTGCGCTACCCTCTCCCGAGCCCACCCCTACCCCCGAATTGGTGGCGGCCGCCGAATCTCCCCTTCCCTCACCCATCCCAGAAGGGACCGCCTACGCTGTCGAAAGACCAGAGCGCTCTTTCGTCTTCCTTTCTACCCTCAGGCTCTTGGAGGGGGCCCTCTTTGGAGCCTTCCTCATCCTGGGGGGAGCAACGGCTCTCGTGGCCTGGCGGCGAATGGTCAGCCAACGATGATGTGCCAA
>CAZERB010000374.1:0-1505 GCA_964514645.1 uncultured Anaerolineales bacterium | reverse complement strand
TTGATCCTATAGCGGGGGATATAGGCTCCGTAACCTATGATTCCCACCTCTCTATTGGGCTTCATCTTGCACCTACCTTATACCATCCCTTATCATCGGCTGGTCTCTAGCTTTCCGACTATCTCTTGGGCCCTATCGGGCCTGATCTTCCTCTCTTCCACCATCTGATCCACTACTTGGTCTATGTATTCTTCTGGCACCCCCACGGAGAGGGCTACGTTACGAGCGTGGAGGGCCATGTGGCCTCGCTGAATCCCCTCTGTGGCCAAGGCCCTGAGAGCGGCCAGGTTCTGGGCCAGGCCTACTGCAGCCATCACCCGGGCCAAGTCAGTGGCTGACTTTACACCTAATATCTTCAGTGCCACTTTCGCCGTGGGGTTGGCCCTTGTGGCCCCGCCCACGATGCCCACGGAGATGGGCAACTCGATATTGCCTAGGAGGTTGCCTTCTCCATCTTTATGCCAACTGGTGAGGGGGCTGTAACGGCCGGTTCGGGCCGCGTAGGCGTGGGCGCCGGCCTCAATGGCCCGCCAGTCGTTCCCGGTGGCCAAAGCCACCCCATCGATACCGTTCATGATCCCTTTGTTATGGGTGGCCGCGCGGTAAGGGTCCGCCTGGGCGAAGGCATGGGCGTCGAGTATGCGCTCTACCACCTCTTTTCCCTCAAAACCGTCAAAGGTCAGGGCCTCCTGGGGAAGGGTGGCCTGGGCTCGCGCCAGTCGCCTATCGGCCAGGTTGGAGATGATTCTCAGGTTGACTCGGCCGCCGGTTATCTCCTCCACTAGGGGGGCGATGGTCTCCAAGGTGGTATTTACTACGTTGGCGCCCATGGCATCGCGAACATCGTAAAGCAGATGGAGGACGAGCATGGGCCCCCTGGGGCTGTCTATGACCCGCGGCTCTATATCTTGAGCCCCTCCCCCCAGAGCCACGATGACGGGATCGACCTTGTTGGCCTCTTCTAAGAGCCTTCCCTTAGCATCCAGGAGCCGTTCCAGGGCCTCATAGGGGTCAGCCAGGTCTACCACCTGTATCTGGCCTATCATCAGGGGAGGCGTAGCCTCAGTGGTGAAGCCTCCTCCCTCCCTGGCCAATTTAGCGCCGTGGCTGGCTCCGGCTACCACGGAGGGCTCCTCGATGGCCATAGGGACGAGGTAATCTTTGCCATCGATGAGGAAGTTAGTGGCTATGGCCAGGGGAAGGCTAAAGGTCCCCACCACGTTCTCGCTCATCCGGTCCGCCTGGACGGGGCTGAGCCCCTTGGCCCCTTTTAGAATATCTATCTCCTCATCGGTCAGGTTTGTCCGGGCCTGGATCTCCCTAAGGCGCTCCTCCAGGCTCAGTTTATAGAACCCTGGGATGCGGGACAGGTAAAACCCTCCCTTTTCGGTATCATAAAAAGACCTGCGGGCAGCAGGCGCACAATCAAATGTAAATATAGCACACTTGGACTGTCAAAAACTATCAACTTTGGGGGAGGAAGGTGGTACGAGAGGGCTAGGGGG
>CAZERB010000373.1:0-1506 GCA_964514645.1 uncultured Anaerolineales bacterium | reverse complement strand
TTCAAATTCTACATCCAGGCTTGGGTGCTTCTATCGGTAGCAGGGGCCGCGGCCTTACCTCAATTGTGGCCACATCTCAGGTGGCGCAGGCTGTGGCAAGGAGCCTTTCTGGTTCTCTTTCTCGCTTCCAGCATCTATACTGTGTTGGGGACTCAGGCCCGGGTTCGGGATCGCTTCCCTGGGGCCAGACCCCCCTTGGGAACCCTCGACGGCTTGGCTTTCATGACCGTAGGGGTGTATAGTTGGCCTGAAGCGAGTAACCCCATAGAACTCCGCTACGACTATGAAGCGATCCAGTGGTTCCTAGCGAATGTGGAGGGGACCCCGGTAGTGGCCGAAGCGCCCTTGCCCTATTATCGGGAGGGGGGGCTGAGGGTGGCCAGTTACACCGGCCTGCCCACCTTGGTGGGGGCTCATCAGAACGAGCAGCGGTATGGTTGGATGGTGGCTCAGCGAGAAGCCGAGGCTCGCTCCCTCTATGAGAGCACCGATCTCCAGGAAGCGAAAGCCCTCATCGAGGAACTCGATATCACTTACATCTATGTCGGGCAGTTGGAGCGGACGGTCTATCCAGGCCGATCTCTAGCCAAGTTCGACGCCCTCCTAGGAGAGGGGTACCTGGAGTTGGCCTACGAGAACCCCCGGGTTCGGGTCTATAAGGTGAAAGGGTAGAGGGCCCATATCTTTTGGTGGTACTTTCCGTGCTGGCAGGAGTTACCTCCTGCCAGCCAAGGCCGGAAGCGTCAGATGGTAACATCTGACGCCACGGAAAGGGATAGAGGAGTATGGGACGTAGAGACCGCGGCCAGTTGACCGCCAGCGGTGGTGTCTTCTTCGTTACCACAACCTTCGTTGACTTGAAGCCCCTTCTCCTCAACGACTCCTACTTTGAGTGCTGTCAGGAGTTACCTCCTGACGCCACCACAAAGGTGCGAGGTTGATGCTTTCTGCTGTTGTGGTGCCAGCCTTAATCTGGTGGCTAATCGTGGAGATCTTGGGGCTGGTGGCTTTGCCCCTCGCCTTCCGCCTCTTCCGGGCTCTCCCCGATAGGGGTTATGCCCTCTCCAAGCCGTTGGGGATACTCCTTTGCAGTTACCTCTTTTGGATACTAGTCAGTTTCGGCTTCCTGGCCAACAAACGAGACGCTATCGTCTTCGTCATCCTGCTAGGGGCGGCGATCTCTTGGTATTTCTATTCCAGTAGGCGGAGAGAGGGTGAGGAGATTCTCTCTTATCTCTACCGCCGCAGAAGGGTAGTTTTGGCCAACGAACTCCTCTTCGCCGCCGCCTTCGGCCTTTGGGCCTTGGTACGGGCCTATAACCCGGAGATCATGGGCACGGAGAAGCCTATGGAGTTTGCTTTCTTGAACGCCATCTTGCGGAGCGAGCACTTTCCTCCCCACGACCCCTGGCTCTCTGGATACGGCATAAGTTATTATTATTTTGGCTATCTGATGATGGCTCTCCTTACCAGGCTCTCAGGCCTTCCCTCGGAGGTGACTTTCAA
>CAZERB010000372.1:0-1514 GCA_964514645.1 uncultured Anaerolineales bacterium | reverse complement strand
CTCATGCGCATCGCTGTGGGAGCAGACCACGCAGGCTATGAACTTAAAGCCGAGATCTTGAGCCTCTTGGAAGAACTGGGACACAGTTATCGAGACTTCGGCCCCCACAAGAAAGAGCCAGGAGACGATTATCCCGATTTCGGCGTGCCGGTGGCTGAAGCCGTGGCTAAGGGAGAGTTCGATTTAGGGATCCTCATCTGCGGTAGCGGGGTGGGGATGTGTATTCTGGCCAACAAGGTGAGAGGTATCCGGGCTGCCCTCTGTCATGATACCTTCTCCGCCCGCAGTAGCCGGGAGGATGATGATGCCAACATCTTATGTTTGGGAGCGAGGGTTATAGGCGTAGAGTTAGCCAAGGAGATCGTCAAAACCTGGCTCTCCGCTACCTTTTCTGGCGCTGACCGGCATCGGCGGCGGGTGAAGAAGGTGATAGGCCTTGAGGAGAGGCCGGCCTGAGGTTGCCATGCTTCTGGGCATCGATGCCAGCCGAGCCATCAGCCCTCAAAGAACGGGTACGGAAAACTATTCTCTCCACCTTATACGCCATCTATTGGCGTTAAACGATTACAGATACCGGCTTTACTTCAATGCTACCCCTCCCGCGGGGTTATTTCCTCAAAGCGACAACTGGGAGGCCCGGGTGATGCCCTTTCCCCGCCTCTGGACTCATCTCCGCCTCTCTTGGGAGATGGTGCGCCAGCCGCCAGATCTCCTCTTCGTGCCCGCCCACGTCATACCCTTAATTCACCCCCGCTCCGTGGTTACCGTCCATGATTTGGGATACATATATTATCCCCAAACCCATAGACCCTTCGACAGGCTCTATCTGGATCTCTCCACTCGCTTCAATGTGAGCGTAGCCAGCCATATCATCGCCGACTCTGAAGCCACGGAAAATGATCTAGTTCAAGAATATGGTGTGGATGAAGAGCGGATCACGGTGGTTTACCCTGGCTGTAACCTAGAGCCAGTTATAGATGAAACCGGGTGGGAGAGGGTGAAGGAGCGGTATCACCTGCCCGATAGATATATCTTGCACCTCGGCACCCTTCACCCTCGTAAGAACCTCCTCCGCCTCTTGGAGGCTTTTCAACCGTTGGCCAGGGATTTTCCCGACCTTCATCTGGTCTTGGCGGGGAAGAAGGGCTGGCTCTATAAGGAGATCCTCTACAAGGCAGGGGGGTTAGGTGGAAGGGTGCACTTTCCGGGTTATATCGCCTCGGAGGATCTCCCTCTGCTCATAAGAAAGGCTCGCCTCTTCATTCTCCCTTCTCTCTATGAAGGGTTCGGCTTCCCCATACTGGAGGCGATGGCCGCCGGTACCCCGGTGGTTTGCAGCAACGCTTCGGCCTTGCCCGAGGTGGCGGGCGACGCCGCTCTCCTCTTTGACCCTCACGATGTCGAGGCTATGAGGGAGACGATGAGAAGGGTCTTAGAGGATGAGGCGCTACGGGCAGAACTGGTGGAGAGAGGGCTGGAGCGGGCCAAGGTCTTCTCCTGGGAGAGATGCGCCC
>CAZERB010000371.1:0-1522 GCA_964514645.1 uncultured Anaerolineales bacterium | reverse complement strand
TCACGATGCGGCAAGATATTACAGGTACTGGAGGTGTATGAGAAGGACTGCCATTTCACCTGTATACCTCTTCCTGTCATGAAGAATTAGTAGACCGCCTTCGAGGCGATAAGGCAAAGCCCCGCCAATCGGCGGGGCTTTCTCTTTTGCCAAGTTGAACGGGTTAAGGGAGGGCCACGGCCTCTTTCACCTCAGCCAGGGTGGCCTGGGCGATGACCCGGGCCCTGGCCGCTCCGTCGGCCAATATTTCCCATACCGTCTCTGGGTTAGCGGCTAGTCTTTCCCTTCTCTCTCGGAAGGGAGCGAGATTCTGGGCGATATTCTTGGCCAAGACCTCCTTGCAATCGACACAGCCGATTTGGGCCATGCGGCAGGCTACTTCTATCTCCTTCTCCTGCTCTGGGGAGAAGAAGCCGTGGAGGGTGAAGACGTTGCAGACCTCAGGCCGGCCGGGGTCAGTGCGGTATCGCCTTTGAGGGTCGGTGACCATCATCATCACCCGCTCCCGTATCTCCTCCGGCGAGGAGGCGATCTCTATATGGTTATTCAAAGTCTTGCTCATCTTGTTCACCCCGTCTATCCCCAGGACGCGAGGGAATTCAGTCAGTTTGATCTGGGGCTCCACTAAAACCTTGCCGAAGTGGTGGTTGAAGCGGCGCACTATCTCTCGGGTGAACTCGAGATGCGGCGACTGATCCTCCCCCACAGGCACAGTATCTGCCTTGTAGAGGGCTATATCCGCCGCCATGAGGACCGCATACCCCAAAAGCCCGTAGTTCACGTTATCGGGCTGTTGACGCACTTTCTCCTTGAAGGTAGGGAGGCGGGTCAGCCAACCCATGGGGGTGACCATGGAGAGGATGAGGTGGAGTTCCGTAACCTGGGGCACGTGGGATTGGACGAAGATGATGCTCTTCTCTGGGTCCATCCCTGCTGCCAGCCAGTCGAGGACCATCTCTCGAGTATTGACCTTTAGGTCCTTCGTCTCTTGGAGGCTGGTGAGGGCGTGGAGATCGACTACGCAGTAGACGCAGTCGTAATCATCCTGCAAGGCCACGTAGTTTCTGATAGCCCCTAGGTAATTTCCCAGATGCTGCCTTCCGGTAGGTCGCGCTCCTGAGAAGACTCGTCCTTTCTTCATCTTTCCTCCTTTCCAAAAGAGAAATCTCGTCCTTGGGGACGAGACTCAAATCCCGCGGTGCCACCCCGCTTAGGCGAAAACGCCTCTCTCGAAACATTTACCCTCAGCCGTGATAACGGGGGCCATTCCGGCGCGGCCTACTCTCATTTCAGCCTGCGGCTCCCAGCCCCATTCAGCGTCGGCGCTGGCATCGGGCTTCCACCTCCCCCGACTCTCTGGCTGCCCCTCGACGCTGGGGGTTAGCCCCGCTTCGACGCCTACTACTCCTGTTCCCAGCCTTTGACAGATTCTGCAAAGAGTATACCACGTTATGATAGGGGTGTCAATCCGACGACCGCCGGGCTTATACATGTCAATAGCCAGCGAAGCCTACGGTGACCC
>CAZERB010000370.1:0-1533 GCA_964514645.1 uncultured Anaerolineales bacterium | reverse complement strand
ATAGCCATCAAGACCGGTGCCCGGGGGCCAAACTTCTCTATCGCCTCCGCCTGCGCCACGGGGACGAACGTCATCGGGGAGGCTTGGGAGATCATACGTCGAGGCGATGCCAAAGCGATGATCGCTGGAGCCAGCGAAGCCCTCATCCTCCCCCTGGTAGTCGCGGGCTTCGATCGGGCTCAGGCCCTCTCTCGGCGCAACGACGAGCCCCAAAAGGCTAGCCGCCCTTTCGATGCCCAAAGGGATGGTTTCGTCTTCGGAGAAGGAGCAGGTGCGTTGATCCTGGAAGAATTAAGTAGCGCCCGAGAGCGGGGTGCCAAGATCCTGGTCGAGATCATCGGTTATGGGGGCTCCTCCGATGCTTATCACATCATCACCCCTCCGGAGAGGGGCAGCGGTGCAGCCTTGGCCACGGCCAGGGCCCTCAGGAAAGCCCAGATTGAGCCCCACGAGGTTGACTATATCAACGCCCACGGCACTTCCACCATCCTCAACGATAAGGCGGAGACGGAAGCGATAAAAGATGTCTTCGGGGAGTACGCTTACCGCGTGCCTATTAGTTCTACCAAATCGATGACCGGCCACCTTATGGGAGCGGCAGGAGCGGTCGAGGCGATCATATCCCTCAAGACCATACAAGAGGGGATCATCCCTCCCACCATCAACTACGAATACCCCGACCCTGACTGCGACTTGGACTATGTCCCCAACAAAGCCCGTCCCGCCCAGGTGAAGATCGCCCTCTCCAACTCCTTCGGCATAGGGGGACATAACGCCTGCCTGCTCCTAAAGGCCTTCCAGGAATGAAATATGCCCTGGTATTTATGTTAACTGTTGCTCGAACGTATGTCACTTCGGTTAGAAGCAGGCTTGTATTATGTCTACATTAACCGATCTACAAGAGGCCATAGGCTTCACTTTCAAGGACGATTCCCTCTTCAGGGAAGCTCTCGTCCACCGCTCATATCTCCATGAGAACCCCTCCTTCCCTTCTCGCGACAACCAGCGTTTGGAGTTCCTGGGGGATGCCCTCTTGGATTTCGTGGCCGGCGACTACCTCTACCGCCGCTACCCCAAGATGCGTGAGGGTGAACTGACCAGCCTTCGGGCTGCATTGGTGAAGGAGGAGACGTTGGCCCGCTTCGCCCAGGCCCTGGATCTAGGTCGCTACCTCTACCTAGGTCGAGGAGAGGAGGAGAGCGGAGGCAGAGAGCGACCTTCCCTCTTGGCCGACGCCTTCGAAGCTCTGGCGGGAGCCCTCCATTTGGATGGGGGACTCAAGGCCGCCAAGAGGTTCATACTCCGCTTCCTCGAGCCAGAAACGGATCGAATAATCGCCCAGGGAGAAGTGAGGGATTACAAGAGCCTATTTCAAGAGGAAGCCCAGAGGAGGTTCCAGGCCACGCCCCTCTATCGCACCATCGATGAGCGTGGCCCAGACCACAATAAACTATTCACCGTTGAGGTTCTCATCGCAGAGAAAGTGTATGGGCGGGGCGAGGGGAGGACAAAACAGGCCGCGGAGCAAGAGGC
>CAZERB010000369.1:0-1534 GCA_964514645.1 uncultured Anaerolineales bacterium | reverse complement strand
CCGATGATGCCCTCACACAACCTGTCCCGAGGGAAGGGAGGTTCAAATGGCTCAAGAGATGTCCAAGACCTATGATCCTAAGACGACGGAGGGGCGGCTCTACAGGTTTTGGGAAAGCAGGGGTTATTTCACCCCCCAGGTCGACTGGGAGCGGAGTCCTTTCGTCATCTCTATGCCTCCCTCCAATATCACCGGGGAGCTGCATATCGGCCATGCCCTCACCATGACCATCCAAGATATCATGATCCGTTGGCACCGCATGCGGGGGGAGCCCACCCTCTGGCTTCCAGGCAACGACCATGCTAGCATCGCTACCCACAATGTGATCGAGAGAGGGTTGGAAAAGCGAGAACTGGACGACCTTCTCGGGGAGATAGGATATCCGGTGCCCTCGGATGGTCGGCCATTAGCCCGCCATGATCTGGGCAGGGAATGGTTTGTCAAGGTAGGCTGGGCCTGGAAGGAGAGGTACGGCGGCTATATAAATCAGCAACTCCGACGGCTGGGGGCTTCATGTGACTGGACGCGAGAGCGTTTCACCATGGATGAGGGACTCTCCAGGGCGGTCAGAGCGGCCTTTGTCCACCTCTACGAGAAGGGTTTGATCTATCGGGGTAAATATCTCGTCAACTGGTGCCCTCGTTGTGGAACGGCTATCTCGGACTTGGAGGTGGAGCACGAGGAGGAGCGAGGCAAACTCTATTGGGTGCGCTACCCACTGGCCGTCCGTAAAGGATCCCGAGGGAAAGGCGGATATATCGAGGTGGCTACAACCCGGCCGGAGACGATCCTGGGGGATACGGCGGTGGCTGTCAACCCAGATGATGGGCGCTACAAAAGGTTAGTGGGAAAGACGGCTATCTTACCCCTCTTGGGTCGTCGGATCCCCATCATTGCTGACCGAATGGTGGCTATGGAGTTCGGCACAGGAGCGGTGAAAGTCACCCCAGGCCATGATCCCAACGACTACGAAATCGGCCAACGCCATAATCTGCCTATCGTTAACGCCATGAACCCAGATGGTACCATGAGTGAGGAGGCGGGCCCCTACGCCGGGTTGGATCGGTATGAGGCTAGGGAGCGGTTGCTGGCTGACTTGGAGAAGGAAGGGTTGTTGATCAAGGTCGAAGATCACCTTCACGCGCCAGGGAGGTGTCAACGCTGCCGTACTATGATCGAGCCCCTCATCTCCGAGCAGTGGTTCATCAAGATAAAACCCTTGGCCGAGCGAGCCTTAGATGTGGTGCGCAATGGTCGAATCGAGATCATCCCTGAGCGATTCACTAAGGTCTACTACAACTGGTTGGAGGATATCCGCGACTGGTGTATCTCTCGGCAACTCTGGTGGGGGCATCGCATCCCCGTCTGGTACTGCAGCGATTGTCAAGCCCTTATCGTCTCTATCGATGAGCCTCGCGAGTGTACAAGTTGCAGGAGGACGAACCTTCGCCAGGACCCCGACATCCTGGACACTTGGTTCTCCTCAGCGCTATGGCCCTTCTCCACCTTGGGCTGGCCAGACGATACCGAGGAT
>CAZERB010000368.1:0-1535 GCA_964514645.1 uncultured Anaerolineales bacterium | reverse complement strand
AGGGGAGGTGCCGGTAGCGACGATGAGAGCCTGAGCCTCGTACTCTTGGCTATAGCTCTTCACCTTGAAAGGACGGGTAGATAGATCGACTTCTACCACCTCATCCAACTCCACACGGGTGCCAAACCGCTCGGCCTGCTCCTGCATCAGTCGAATGAGTTCAGCGCCGCTTATCCCCTGTGGGAAACCGGGGTAGTTTTCCACCTGGTCGGTGAGGGCTACCTGGCCTCCCAGATCCCTTCCAGCGATGAGGAGGGGAACCAGGTCGGCGCGAGCGGCGTAGATGGCCGCGGCCAACCCCGCGGGGCCCGAGCCGATGATGATTAACTTATGCATATCGCCTCCTTCTATAATATACCCTTATCTACCTCCTTTGACAAGGTGAGTTGTGCCTTCCCCGTTCCTCTAGTAATATGGAATGGCTGAAAGGAGATGGCCATGACCGTTGAGGATTGGGAAGCCGCTGTCTTAGGCTGCCCCAGTTATCTCTGGCGCTTCGGTCAGGAGCGGCGTCTAGCCCTCATAAACAGATACGCCTCCCTGGCTGATAAGGTGATCTTGGATGTAGGGTGCGGACTAGGGACTTACGTGGAGAGGTTCCGCCGTTTTAGCGACCGAGTCTATGGTGTGGACCTGGAAGCAAGTAGGGTGGCCGAGGCAGCGAGGAGAGTGCCCAATTTGGCCGCTGCTCGAGCCGAGGAGTTGCCCTTCTCACAAGACCGCTTCGACGTCGTCCTCCTCCATGAGGTGATAGAGCATGTGGAAGACGATAGAGGGGTGGTGCAAGAGGCTTATCGGGTGACCAAGCCCGAGGGCCGCATAGTTATCTTCGCCCCCAATAGGCTCTACCCCTTCGAGACCCACGGGATATATTGGCGGGGCAGATATAGGTTCGGAAATATCCCCCTAGTGAACTACCTGCCTGATAGCCTGCGACGACGCCTCGTTCCCCACGTGCGCGCCTATACAAAAGGGGGGCTCCTTCGCCTCTTGGAAGGTCTGCCTTGTGAGATCATCGTTCATACCCAGATCTACCCCGGCTACGACGAGATAGAGGCTCGAAGCCCCAAGTTGGCTGGCTTTCTCCGCCGCCTAACCTATGGCCTGGAAAGGACACCCCTACGCCTCTTCGCCCTCTCTCACTTTCTAGTGGTAGAGAAGAGGAGCCCTAGTAGTTCTTAAGGATTAGCGGCAGGTATATCTTAAATTCGACAGGGCCTATTTGTATGACCACCCCGTACCAGTAGCCTGCGCCCAGGTCGTAGTTGATGCTCTCGGCGGGGCCGATGGCCGTCTGCCCCAGTGTGCTATTCAAGGCGTAACTGCTGGAGGCCATAGGGCCACCTCCTCCAGAGACCAAATGCCAGGAGAGATCATAGTTATCTGAGGCCTGGGCCAGGGCGATGGAAACGACCAGCAGCAAGGCGAGTGCCATAAGCATCGTGATTCGCATCGTGGTTGTGAACTGTTTCATGTTTTTCACCACCTTGCTATGGGCATGTGGTGGGGTAGAAGGCGTAGTTCTCATCATAGAC
>CAZERB010000367.1:0-1547 GCA_964514645.1 uncultured Anaerolineales bacterium | reverse complement strand
TCCCACTGGCTGCCCGCCCCTTCCTTTAGGGTGGCTATCATCTCCTCCCGTGTCATGGCCAATCGGTAGGGGCGGTCCGAACTCATCGCTTCTATGCTATTGGCCACGGCTAGAACCCTGGCCAAGAGGGGTATCTCCTCCCCCTTTAGCCCGTCGGGGTACCCCTGCCCATCATACCGTTCGTGATGGTGTAGGATAACCGGAATAGTAGAGGCCAAAGGCTCCAAGGTCTGTACTATCTCCACGCTAGCAGCGGGATGGCTCTTCATCACCTCGAACTCGGCCATTGTTAGGCGGCTCGGCTTGTGCAATACCTCGCTGGGGATACCTATCTTCCCGATATCGTGGAGGAGGGCTGCCGCCCGCAAATCCTCGATCTCCTGCTTGGAAAGCCCCATTACCTCCCCTATGGCCACCGACTTTTCAGCGACATTCAACGAGTGGCCACCGGCGTAGGGGTCTTTAGCCTCGGTAAGAGAGAGCAAGGCTGTGATCATCTTAAGGCTCTCTTCCCTAAGTTTCCTCTGGGCTCTCAGGACCAAGGTGGAAGTCAGCCAAAGAACAAAGAAGAGAAAAGATGAAAGGAGAAAATCGAGAAGGAGAGTGCCGAGACTCAACGCCTCCCTAAAGAGTAGATATCCCAGCCAAGCGCAGAAGTAGAAGGCCGGAATTAACCATCGCAGAAGAGAGACCCAGGCATAGGGTGTCCGCTTTTCTCGCTTCATATATCGCCTTCTCTGACAAGCACTCTCAGAGTCGCCTCGCTGACTTGAGGGTCCCACTGGCTGCCCGCCTCCTCCTTCTGGGTGGCTATGATCTCCTCCCGCGTCGTGACTAGCCGCTGGGAAACGCTCCGAACTTATCGCTCCTAAGCCATTGGCCACGGCTAGAAGCCTGACTGAGAGGGTACCTCCTGTTGTTTTAAGAGAAGGGCCAAGCGTTCTGCCTTTTTCTCGCTTTTCTCCAAACCCCTTTTCTGCATAGGCGACGCTTTCAAGATACCACCCTCACATCACTTTTCGGTAAAAAGTTGGCAAAATTCCGGTTAATCTCTTTGCACCCCTGATAACCCTTACCCGGTCCGCTATTAGGAGATAGCACAGAGGCGGCCTAAGTATGATCCGGAGCCCAGGAGGAGAAGAACCACATCCTCAGAAGGATCTTCGATAGGAAAGCGAAGGTCCGAAATCGTGTACTATCTAAAGGTTGGAGAAATATGCTATACTTAGAAAGGCGGACCGAACATCTAGAGAGTTGGGAGGAAGAGGATGTCCCGGGCAAAAACGGTGGCCGATATCCTAACCGCCACCAGGCTTCTCCTGGCTATCTACATCTTCCTTCTGGGTATCTTCGTGGGGCGGGAGGCTCTGGGCACGGTGACGATGGTGATGCTCCTGGCTTGGACTACGGATGTGCTGGATGGCTCCTTAGCCAGGCGAGACACGTCGGGCAGGAAGACATGGTGGGATGACAAAGATTTCCCTGTCGATGGCCTCCTAGTCCTGGCCCTCTTCCTCTACTTAGCCCTGAGCAGGTTTATTACCCCT
>CAZERB010000366.1:0-1552 GCA_964514645.1 uncultured Anaerolineales bacterium | reverse complement strand
CCGGCTACGTCGAGAGTGGCAGCGTATATCTTCCCCTCGGTGGGTGCATGTTGCCGCCTCTGTTCCCCCTGCATCAACGCCTGTCTCCTCTCATCGAAGAGGCCTCCCTGGGCGTCTATCTCCTCCAGGAAGTATTGAGTCCTGATGAGGGGGTGTTGCCGGCCCTTCCGCGATATCTCCTTCTTGACATACTCCCCATACTCCGGGTTTTCCTCTGCTACCTTTTCCCAATGGATACAAAAGACTCGCTTCACCCTGTCCCTCGCCTCCTCCCTTTCGAGTTCCCGCATCACCTTGGCCAAAAGCGTCTTCTTCGTCCACACCGTCCCGTAGAAGACCCGGGTGGCGTTAGTGGAGGCGGCCATGGGGGCGAAATCCTTCTGCCACTTCTCCTCCGAGACATCTTGCGCCTCGTCGCACTCCAAAAGCAGGCTAGCCGTAGCCCCCACCACCTGCGCCCGCCTATCGGCGGAGAGGAAAACACACCCTGCCTTACCCAAGAAGATCATATATCCTTCTCTTGCCCTCCATTTCCCCCTGTTCCATCCGTTCTCCAAGGTGGCCTCCAAGCGCAACTTGGAGTTGATAAGTTGTGGCCGGTAGGTGGGCGCTACCTTCACTATGAACCCTCCAGCCCTCTGGAAGAGGTTCAAAAGATAAGCCTCCAACTGCGCTGAGAGTTCGTTCTTCCCCGCTTGGCGGCTCATCACCACGGCAAAAGTGAGCCCTTTCTGGTTGAGGATCGAGTCTAAGATGGCCCTGGCCGGCTCCAACTGATAACTCCGCAGTTCCC
Source organism: uncultured Anaerolineales bacterium (assembly GCA_964514645.1). Lineage (GTDB taxonomy): Bacteria > Chloroflexota > Anaerolineae > UBA7937 > UBA7937 > UBA7937. The sequence continues at coordinate 759 of CAZERB010000366.1, read as the reverse complement.
TTCGCACCACCAGTCTGCTGAAGAGCCGAATGTCGGAGAGCAACGCCTTGACTACTCTGCTTCGCCAGGACACCTTTCGACCCCACCTTATGATTCCTCCAACTCCCAAGGCCCCACCCGGGCGTCTTCGCCCATAGCCTCTCGGTCCCGTGCGAAATCGAGCCCCGCCTTGAACTCCAAGAACCGCTCGTTCCCCCAGTTTCGCCAATGCTCTGGCGTCTCCTCGGAGACGCCTACCTTCCCTATCGCCGTCCGCGCCTTCTCTAAGGCGGCGTAGGCCGTAGCCCCTAAGATGATCAGTTCCTCATCATCCACGGGGACAGTGGTAGCCGCGGCCCCCTCCAACCCATCAATGGTCTGCTTCTTGAGGTAGTAAAGCCGGATCACATCGCCTGACTGGGGCTCATCTTCCGTCTGAAGGTATAGCGTATTCGCCCAGATGCGAAACTTCACCCAGTTGGGGGGATACTCCGGCTCCGCGGCGGTGTAGGGCCACCAGACCATGGCCACGCGGAGGAGCCCCGAGACCCCCAAGAGGTCGAACTCCCGCCTCTCAGAGGCGACGTTTATAGTGGTCACGGCTCGTAGGGGGTTAACCTTGGAGTATTCGACCAGCGCCCGGGTGATGGCCCGGTCTATCTCGTCCGTGGACCAGACGGCGTTCCCCGCATCGTCCAGGTCCCTCTCCACGTTGTCACGCATCGTTGTTAGGTTCATACTTCCACCTCTTATCCTTGACTTTTCCCCTCATTCGCCTAG
>CAZERB010000365.1:0-1567 GCA_964514645.1 uncultured Anaerolineales bacterium | reverse complement strand
TCGAGGCTGGTATAAAGGGTTTCGATATCCGGTTCCCTCCGGGCCGGCTCCTCATATGTTCCTCGCCATTGGAGTTCATGTCCGCCCCACCCCAAGAGAGTAGGCAAGCCCGTGTGAGCGGAGACCCTTCCGAAGAGGGTATATGAACCTCCCGGGGCTTCCAGGATCACTGGGCTTCCCTCCACATTGACCCTCAGCCATTGGATAGCCTCGTAATCATCGGGGTTAGAGGCCAAAAAATAGGCCATCCCATCCAGGGTAGGTGAGGCGCCCGCCGTTTTGGAGTGTGTGGCAGCCAAAGGGTAGATGAGGCTCAAGGCGAGAAGAATGAGGAAGCCCGTCTTCCAAAGGCCATAGGCGACCCATCTTAATCTCCTGGAGAGATAATAGACCCCATAGGCTGAAGCGATGGCCAAGAGCACCCAGGCTTGATAGTATAACTTAAAGATGGTGTTCATGCGGGTCCCAAAAACATCTCGGATATATATATATTCGCATAGATAGGTGAGCAGAAACCCCATCGCTACCAGGAGGAGGACGAAGAGGGAAGTCGAATCTGTTACTTTAGCCCTCATCCGCCACCAGAGGGAAAACAAAGCCAGACCCAAAAGGATGGCCAGAAAAATCGTAAGCCAAGGCTGGGAAACCAGAGGGTCGAGAAGGGCCAACCTCAGCATAGGCCAAGGGTTGGAGTCCACAAGGGTGGGGGGCATTTGGGGAAAGAGTGGAGCCGCTTCCCTCAACTTCTGGATGACGAAAGTACGTGTCTCCGCGTTTATGAGTACCAGGGATAGGGCCAAGAGGAGGAGAAAGAAAGGAGAGAGGAGGAGGGCTAGAAAGAGAGAAAAGCCTCTGGTCAGGGTCTCCCTAACGGTGATCCGTTTCTCAGAGATGAGAAGTTCCCTGAGCTGGGCGATTAGAAAAGGTAAAAGGACGAAAACGAAGAGGCCGAACATCACCAGATACTGATGCCATCGCGTCTTCACTAAGAGCACGGGCAAGATACCCCCCACTTGGGAGCGAAAGCCGAGATAGAAAGGAAGGTAGAGAAGGAGGCTCAAGATGAGCAGTTTTCCCGCGAACTCCAAGATGGCGCTGAGGGTAGCCTGGCCTTGGATATAGCGACCGAGGGCATACGCAGCCACGACGATAAGGCCATAGGTGGGGAGATCCCAACTATTGAGAAAGCCTAGGGCCCCCACCGAGAGGCCGAAGAGGCCCACCTCTGGCCAATCTAACCTCTCTTGAGAGCGGAAGAGGTTCAAAGCCAGAGCAAGAGCCAAGAGGATGAAGGGCAAGGCTAGAACGTGAGGGTGCATATCCCCCAAGAGGAAACTGAAGAAGGGGAACTCGTCTATCACCTCCATATCCTGTCCCAGCATCACATCGTGCACTACACGGGAGGCCCGCCACCACCACCAGTGATCAGCAGGGAGCCATTGGCCGCTCACAGGCGCGGCAGCCAGGTTCCGGATATCGACCCATTTCCAGAAAGAAGCGGAGCCCAAACCTCGAGTATGCAATACCTCCAGGAACCCCTCTAAATTGCCGATAATAGCCACCAGCA
>CAZERB010000364.1:0-1573 GCA_964514645.1 uncultured Anaerolineales bacterium | reverse complement strand
CTTTATGCTTCACCAGGGCGTGGGCGATCTGCTCCGCAGCCAAGACCAAGCCTCCTGGCGTATGGAGGACGATATCTATAGGCAGATCCTCAGGGGTGAGGCGGATAGCCCGCAGAACCTGCTCAGAGTCCTCGATGTCTATGTGCCTGGAGAAGGCTATCCCCAAGAAACTCAGCGCCTCCTGGCGATGGATGAGGGTGATGAGCCGGGAGCCCCGCTTCTTCTCGATGGCCCGCATCAGCCGCTGCCGGCTCGTCTCTACGAGCCTACGGTTGATGGCCGGGATCAAGGTCATGATAATGAAGACGATCAATAGTAGGCTGAAGAAATCTATCTGCATCGAACGCCTCCCTCGTGATCATAAAAGCGACCAAGCACCTTTAAGGTTTCACCTTTATCCCCAGAAGTTCCGCTAACTCTTCATCTGAGGGCTCGGTGACGATATGCCCCTCAATATCCAGCGTGGGAGTGGAGAGGAAACCGTTGTTCCACTCCCTCACCTTCTGAGCCGCCTGCGGGTCCCTATCCACATCGACTAGGGTATAGGGGACGCCATGGCGATTAAGGAAACGCCTGGTGCGCATACTATCGCTACACCAATATGCGCCATAGACCACGATGCGAGGCCAGGGGCTACCCTCCTCTCGGATAGGCGGGCTCTCCATCTTCGGCGGTCGATAACTCTCGCTCACGAAGAGGTGGCAGATGCAATGGCCGGTCTCGGCGATATCTCTCTTGTGGCGATAACAGGGACAGATGAACTTCCGATCCTCCACGGGATCGCCTGTTCTTTCCTGTCAAGGGCAGTAGGGCCAACCGAAAGTATAAGCGTTACGTCCTATGGCTCGGACGATCCCCTCCCAGATATCCTGGTCGGGGTTCAGGCGATATGGGCTCACTTCGGCGTAACGCAAAGCCATCCGCCGGGCCCGGTCGACCAACTCCTCCTGGCTCTTCCCTGCACTGGGCGTCCTTTCCATCGTCTCTCTATTGGCCGATCCGGAAGAATCGATTAAGGGCTCATTCTTGAACTCGGATCTCATTTGTAACCCCTTTCTGATCCCAAGGCTTTACCCAAATTAAGCCTTAAAGAGGTTCCCCAAGAGAAAAAGGAGGTTGGCTGGCCGCTCAGCCAGGCGGCGCATAAAATAGGGGTACCAAGAGTTACCATAAGGGACATAGGCCCGAACCCGATAACCTTGGTCTGCCAACTCCTGCTGTAACTGAGGGCGGATGCCGTAGAGCATCTGGAACTCGAACTCCTCTTTACCGATACCCTCTTTTGGGACGTGCTCCTTGCACCAGTTGATGATCTTCTCGTCGTGGGTGGCTAGGGCGGGGTAGCATCCCGCCTTCCTCGCCTCTTCGCTGAGGAGCATCTCCATCAGTTTTATCAGGTTAGCGTCTACATCTTTCTTATCGGGGAAGGCGATGTCGGGCGGCTCGTCGTAAGCCCCTTTGCATAAACGGACGTTTAACCCCTGGGGTATCATCTGCCGCACATCATCCTCTGAACGGTAAAGATAGGACTGGATGGCGATCCCCACGTTGTCGTACCTCTGCCGCAAGGCTC
>CAZERB010000363.1:0-1577 GCA_964514645.1 uncultured Anaerolineales bacterium | reverse complement strand
CCATGGCCCTGGGATTAGGGAGAGCGGCCCTAGAGGCCTCCATCGCCTACGCCAAGGTGCGCCATCAGTTCGGCCGCCCCATCGCTGAGTTCCAGGCCATCCAGTGGATGATCGCCAATGGGGCTACGGAACTGGAGGCCGCCCGCCTCCTCCTCTACCAGGCCGCCTATCTAGAGGATCAAGGTAAGCGCTTCACCAAAGAGGCGGCCATGGCCAAACTCTTCGCCTCCGAGGCCGCCGAGCGAGCCTGCTTCAACGCCATCCAGATCCATGGCGGCTACGGCTACAGCCAAGAGTACCCGGTAGAGCGGTTCTATCGCGATAACCGGCTCACCACCATTGGCGAAGGGACCTCGGAGATCCAAAGGCTGGTCATTGCCCGGCAAGTGCTTGGGCTCGGCAAGGAGATCTAATTGGCCAGTCGGCGGGAGATCCTAGGGAGCGTATTATTCATCACTCTCCTGATGGGAGGGCTCCTGCTTCTGGTGGGCCTGGCCGCCACCTTCTTGCAACTTCCCCCCTTGAGCATCACCCTTCTTGTCTCCGCTTTCGAGGCTGCGCTCCTTCTTCCCCCTTGGTTAATAATCATAAGAGGCCATCGTGGGCACTGGTCTCACCTCGGTTTCCGCACCTTCCATCCTGGATATCTGCTCTTAGCCGGTGGACTGCTCTTCCTTTCCTTCGCCATCAACCTCCTCTGGTCCCTCCTCCTCGCCCCCTTCGGCTTGGAGACCCAACCCGAGGTCTTGCCTATCTTCGGCGGAGGGTTGCAGGGGCTTATCCTGGCCTTGGTCGCTGGAAGCCTCATCGCTCCCCTGGCTGAGGAGACCTTCTTCCGTGGCTTCCTCTTCGCCAACCTTAGAGAACACCACGGCCCCTTAAAGGCCATGGTCACAACCGCTCTCCTTTTCACCCTCTTCCACCTTACCCCCACGGCTTTCGTGCCTCTCTTCTTCCTGGGCTGCTTTCTGGCCCTCCTCTACCACCTCTCAGACTCCCTTCTGCCCAGCATCCTCCTCCATGCCACTATGAACACCTTAGCCCTCACCCTCTCTTATCTGGCGGAGAGAGTTGGCCCCTTCACTTAGATCGAGGCGCGCATAACATAGAGAGCACGCTGCACACGCTCTCTAGACCATCGCCGGCCCCCACACAGACCCAAATACCCAGGAGGTGAGCACTCTTCCCCTTACGATGGCGAAAGCAAAGAGAGAAATCTGGAGAATCGTGATTAACGTAACGCAGCCGTCTATGCCTTCTCTTGAGAATACCGTCTAATTATGGTAAAATAAATTAAGGGCGATGTTTCGCCCCCTTTGGATGTGAAGGAGAGGCCTAGGGATGCACGAGACGGAGAAGTGGGTCATCGATGAGATCGAACGGATGCACTCCGAGATCAACCGCATGATCCGGGAGATCGTCTCTCCAGAGCAGTGGAGCGCCATGCAACAATACAAATGGTTCCGACCTCCCACTGACGTTTATGAGACGGGCGCTCATGCCGTCGTTCGGGTGGAGATCGCCGGCGTGAAGACGAGCGACTTGGAGATCTCTTTCGCCAATCGAGTTTTGACCGT
>CAZERB010000362.1:0-1579 GCA_964514645.1 uncultured Anaerolineales bacterium | reverse complement strand
TCCTCTTTACGCAGGTTGTGGAGCCGGTGGGGCCGGTTCATGAGGGGGAGGTGGCTCTTCTCCAACAATTCGGGCGCGCCTTGAAGATCGTGGAAAAGGACTCTCGGTATCGGCGGTTCCTCTTCCTTCGCCTCTGCCTCATGGCTACCCAGATGGCTACACCTTTTTACATCCTCTACGCTCGAGAGCGTCTGGGGATCCCGGGAGGGATGGTAGGGCTTTATCTCTCCGCTATGACGGTGGTGAGTGTAGGATCTAACCTAATCTGGAGCCGGATTAGCGACCGGCAAAGCAATAAACTTCTCCTTCAAATCGCTTCCATCTTGGGTTTGGGCGTACCTCTCTCGGCGCTCTTCATTCCCCATCTGTCAGGCTTGCTCTCTCCAAAGAATCTAGGCTATCTCTTTAGCGTCGTTTTTCTCCTTCTGGGAAGTTATAGTGCAGGGGTGGAGATCGGTAGTATGAACTTCCTCTTGGAGATCAGCCCTGCTGCCGAGAGGCCGATATATCTAGGGTTCATTAACACAATTTTGGGGATGGCTCTTGTAGCCTCGGCGGTGGGAGGGGTCATCGTGGAGGTAGCGGGGTTTGACGTTCTCTTTTCTCTCACGCTGGCCTTCTACGCCCTGGCCATCGGCTTCAGCCTGGCCCTAAGGGACCCTCGGGAGGAGATAGATGGATATTAAAGTGGTATTGAAGGGGGGAGGGGACTTAGGCACGGGGGTAGCCCATCGGGTCCACCGAGCAGGGATGAAGATCATCATCACCGAACTATCAAAGCCTCTAGTAATCCGTCGCACGGTAGCTTTCGCCTCCGCCATTTATTCAGGCGTTGTAGAGGTGGAGGGGGTGAGGGCCGGGAAGGTCGACTCTTTGGAGGAGGCATTGGCCGCCCATGAGAGGGGAGAGATCCCGGTCCTCATCGACCCCCAAGCCCAGGTGGTCGCTCAATGGGAGCCAGACGTTGTGGTCGATGCCATCATGGCTAAGAGGAATACCGGGACAAAGATCACTGATGCGCCGTTAGTCATCGGCTTGGGACCAGGGTTCGAGGTGGGGTTGGATGTACACGCTGTGGTGGAGACAGCCCGCGGCCATAATTTGGGGCGGGTGATCCTCGCCGGTAGAGCAGAGCCCGATACTGGTCTCCCTGGGGAGGTGGCTGGGTATACCGTCCAGCGGGTCGTGCGTGCTCCCTCTCGTGGGACTTTCCAGGCCGTTCGACAGATAGGAGATATGGTGGGGGCAGGAGCCATAGTGGGGTATGTGGGCTCCCAGCCAGTGAGGGCAGCCATCGGCGGGGTGTTGAGGGGCCTTATCGCCGATGGGGTGGAGGTGGTGGAGGGGATGAAATTAGGTGATGTTGACCCTCGAGGGCAGGTTGACTATTGTTTCACTATCTCCGATAAGGCGCGCGCCATCGGTGGCGGGGTGCTAGAGGCGATCCTCTACTTAGGGAGGCAAAAGGGCCTCCTATAGCGGCCAGCCCGATTATAGTCAGATAACCTATGGATAGTGTCAGCCTTTATATCCATATCCCTTTCTGTAAAGCCAAGTGTGCCTACTGCAACTTCAACTC
>CAZERB010000361.1:0-1581 GCA_964514645.1 uncultured Anaerolineales bacterium | reverse complement strand
AACCTGAAAATCGAGAGACTCTCCATTCGGCCCAGGCCTCTTGGGATTCATAGCCTACGGAGGGCCAAGTTGAAGATAGCGGTGGATGCCATGGGGGGCGATTACGCTCCCCAAGAGATCGTGAAAGGGGCTCTCGCAGGAGCGCGAGAACACGATGTGGAGTTGATCCTGGTTGGGCAACCCCAGGCCATCGAGGCGGAACTGGCGGGTGCGGAGACGAGGGGTGTTGTACTCTCCCTGGTCGAGGCTTCCCAGATCATCGGTATGGAGGAGCACCCTGCCCAGGCGGTCCGCCGCAAGAAGGGGGCTTCCATCGTGGTGGCCACTCGGTTGGTTCGGGAGGGCGCCGCCGATGCGGCGGTGACTATGGGGCATACTGGGGCGGCTATGATCGCCGCCCTCTGGGTATTAGGCCCCATCGAAGGTATCCTCCGTGCCACTATAGGGACCCCCTATCTGGGGATCCAGGATCAGACCTTCATCTTAGATGGCGGGGCCAACGTCGATTGTAAGCCGGCCCATCTTTTACAGTTCGCCCTCATGGGTAGCCTTTACGCGGAGAAGATGATGGGCATCAAAAACCCTACCGTAGCGCTCCTCAGCAATGGGGCGGAAGAGGGCAAAGGAGACAAGGCGATCATAGAGGCTTTCCCCCTTTTGGCGAAAAGCGGGCTAAACTTCATCGGGAATATAGAGGGGATGGATATCCCCGGGGGGCGGGCAAACGTGGTGGTCACCGATGGACTGGTGGGAAACGTGATCGTGAAACTAACCGAGGGGCTCACCAGCAGGCTGCTGACCGTCATAGAGGAAGAACTGGCCTCGATATTGCCTTCGCAGATCCTCGATTCTACTCTCCACCCCACCCTAGCAGAGATACGGAAGAGATATCACTATTCGAGGATAGGAGGCATGCCCCTTTTGGGGGTGAACGGCGTGGTGGTGATCGGCCATGGTCGTTCCAAAGCGCCGGCCGTGGTCAGCGCCATCGGGCAGGCAAAGAAGGCTGTGGAGAGCGGGCTGGTGGAAAGCATAAGAGCAGGGTGGCAGGAGATAACCGAAAAAACGACTTCTCCTGGAAACCAGCCATCCCAGTGATTGCCAGTTCCTCTTTCAGCAGAGCCCTTCTCTCTCTACTATTGGCTTGATGAGCAATTTCTATGAGAGGGAAGCGGCTTCCAAGAGGGCTTGTAATTCCTCTCGCTCATTCCGATACTCATCGGTGAAGAGAGTTCGGCAGTTCTCGATCTTGACCTCTCCCCCCGTTACCTTCAAGGCGAAGGCGAAGCAAGAGGGCTCACCGCAGGCTTTGCAGTTAGTGCCCGGCAAGAGTTTATAGACATCCATGTGCTTGAGCCGATCCCGTTTTCTATAATCAGGCTCAATATCTGCGCGCCTCTCCCAAGTTTCATTTATGGTCTTGACCAGACTCCCCATCACACGCCGGGCATCCTCCCTATCCTCTAAGTTCGTGACCGCGATCTCTTTTGGCCGGATTATTATCCGCCTTCCACCTCTTTGCCAGGTGAGAGCCGCCGACTGGTGATCATAGATGCAATCTTTCAGCGTGGCATTGAGGTA
>CAZERB010000360.1:0-1586 GCA_964514645.1 uncultured Anaerolineales bacterium | reverse complement strand
GCAACATTGACTTTCACTCTGGGCAAAGGTATGATGCAGCGGTGATGGGCGAAAGAGCACGTCGAGAGATCTTGCTTGGTTTGGCTGCGGCCTTGGGCCTAATAGCCCTGGCTGGAGCGTTGGTCTTTTTCACCTCCCGGCCCCAGACTCTGATCCCTTCTCCTACGGAGAACCCCATCGCCACTCACAACCCCTCCCCAACCCCGCCTCCTCTCAAGGTGGGCATCGTATCCGGCCACTGGAAATACGACAGCGGAGCGATGTGTCCCGACGGCACCTTAGAGGTGGATATAAACTACCAAATCGCCGTCGAGGTGGTGAAACTCCTGAGGGAGAAAGGGTACGAGGTCGATCTCTTGGCCGAGTTCGACCCCCTCCTTGAAGGGTATGAGGCTGACGCCTTGGTCTCTCTTCATTCCGACTCCTGCATCCCGGGTGTCTCGGGCTTCAAGGCGGCCCGAGCCTGGAACAGTTTTATACCTGATATTGAGGACAGACTGGTGGATTGTCTCTACAGTGAGTATGAAACGGCTACTGGCCTTCACCCCCACCAATGGAGCATCACCCCCGCCATGCACGGTTACCACGTCTTTGGGAAGGTGGCCCCAGAGACGCCGGCGGCTATCATAGAGATGGGCTTTATGGCCGATGACGCGGAATTATTACGCCATCGTCAAGACACTGTAGCCCAGGGGATAGTGGCCGGGATAGAGTGCTTTCTAGAGAGGTCAAAAACCCAGTAACTTCCAAGAAGGGATTCTTATCTCCCCGGCGATCAATCCACCAAAATGAGATAACGTCACTCTAAGGGGCGACGCTACACCTCTTTCCCCATAGATATGCTCCCACCGCCAAAATCGCTGCCTCGCCCAAGGTCAAACCTACCCAAGTTATCGCCGCATCAAACCAGAATGGCAAGGGGAAGAGTTGGATGAGGGTATCCGAGTGGTTGAAAAGCCAGGAGTCGCCCGTAAAAAAGGTGCGGTGGAAGCCCACAAAGAAGGTATCAAAAGCCGTGGCGGCGAGGACTCCCACCAGGCCGAAGAGAAGAAAAGTCAAGAGACCTCCCTGGAGGAGAGAGCCAGGGAGAGCCTTCCTCCCCTCCGGGTAAAAGAGCAAAATAACTACCGCCCCCATGATGAGAAGGCCCAAAACCCTGTGGAGGAGAAGGGCGCGTCGAGCCAAGGCTTTCACATCCACAAGATGGACCAACTCTCGCTCATTAAATAGAGGCCCATCCTCATCGGCCAGTTCCCCCAAATATGAGATCTCTTCTGTTGAGCGGAGGTAATAGAGCACCGCTTTGGCTACCTCTCTTCTCTCATGGTCATCGTATCTGGGAGGCAAAGGCCAACTCCCCTTCATATACTCATAGTCGATGTACGAAAGTATCCCTGCGGGAAAGGAGGGAGAAAGGAAAAGATACAAGTTGCTCAAGAGAAGGAAGAAGGGGATAGAGATGACCAGAACCGATCTAAGAGCAGGGGTCGCTTTCTTCACTCTCCCTCCAGGATGAAGCGTAGAGCGATGAGGTTTATGAGGTGCTCCACCGGCGCTCGGTCATCGGTGAAGACCGGGCCTCGGCC
>CAZERB010000359.1:0-1589 GCA_964514645.1 uncultured Anaerolineales bacterium | reverse complement strand
CCCCCGCCACCACCGTAGGGAGCATCATCGGTGGTGCGGTGCTTATCAGTGGCATAGTCCCGTAAATTGTGCACCACCACTGTAACCAGCCCGGCCTCGGTCGCTTTTCCCACGATGCTTTCCCGGAAGGGGCCCTCAAACATCTCGGGAAAAAGGGTCAAGATATCAAAACGCATAACCTCTCCTTAAACATTCTACCACAGAAGAGACGACCTTGCTATCCCCATGCTTTCGTGATAAGATATTTGGCGGCCCAGGGAGTGCAGAGACTCTAAAGGTTGAAAAGATATACCCCAAAGCGGTCACCTACTCTATCAGGAGAGGGCTAACGTTTAGAGGTTTTGCCCATAGGTGTCAAGGAGGGCAAGGATGGAGTTCAAGGAGGCGGAAGAAAGGTTCTACGAACTGAAGGGAAGGTTAGATGCTGGGGCTATCGGCCAAGAGGAGTTCAAAGCCCAATTAGAGCAACTCAAGGTGCAGGACTCTCAAGGCCGTTACTGGATGATAGGCGTTCAAACTGGAAAATGGTACTTTTACGATGGGACCCGATGGGTCAGAGCCGAACCCCCTGGCGAGGCTGGAGAGGCGCCTCCTTCTGAAAAGGCTCAGCGGGGCCCTGTTACTTCCCTACCGGAGCAGCCATTAAAAGCTCCCACCCCTGTAGAAGTGCCGCCTCGCCGCCGCGCCATCTCCAGAGGCCTCCTAGCCCTCATCGCCCTCGGTCTAATCCTCGCTTGCTGTCTCTCCATTGTCGCGGTAGGGGCCGCGGATTATCTCATCTCTAGCCACCCCATAAGTTCCGCCCTCAGCGACCTTTTTGGACGCCAAGTCGGCTTCATAGCCACTCCTACCCCTACGCCTCGCTTGGAAGAGAGCCCTACCCCGACGATGACGGCCACGCCCGGTGCAGAGGAACTGATAGCCTTAGGCGACGAGTTTGTATTCCAGGGCCAACTAGAGGAGGCTATCGCCCAGTACAAGATGGCCACGGCTATAGATCCTCAGAACGCCTTGGCTCACCTAAAACTGGGAGAGACCTACCTAGCCCTGGGACGATGCGAGGAGGCTATCCCCGAGTTCCAGCAGGCGTTGGTTATCGACCCCCATCTGACCGCGGCCCAGGAGGGTCTCAGAATGTGCGCTGGCCCGCCTCCTCCAAGCGTAACCTTTGCCTCCTATGTCAGGGCCGACCTGGGGTTGAGCATCCTCTACCCCGACACCTGGGTCCTCGCTGAAGACGAGAATCAGACCATCTTCGCCGAGAGCGAGGAGGCTCTGGAGCACCGAACGGGAAGTGTTTTCTACCTCGGCTCCCTGCCCCTGGAGACAGAGATGACCAAGGCCCAGGCTCTAGAAGAGAGGATAGCCACCTTGCCGCCGGGTACCCAAGTGGGGGAGATAGAGCCCGCTTATATAAGCGGGCAGGAATGGGCCTCTGTCCATGGAGAGATGAGCGGGGAGGCAGTTCCCATGCCCTGTCGGGTCTATATGGCGGCCATAGTCTGGCATTCTAGGCTCTACGCCCTCTGGGCCCTGGCCCCCACCGACACCTGGAAAGATGTAGCCTGGCCTATTTTCCAAGCGATGCT
>CAZERB010000358.1:0-1591 GCA_964514645.1 uncultured Anaerolineales bacterium | reverse complement strand
ACCTCCCTCGGTCTCACACCGGACCGGTACTCGCTGGTCTATATCGACTTCCAGGGCTTGACCGATATCACACCCCAGCGCTTCTGGCAGCGCGTGCTGGGGAAGATGGGCCGCGCCATCGGCGACCCGGAACTGACAGCGGCCATAAAGGAACTCCGAGACCGTCCCCAGTTCGACCTGTTTGACCTGGAGGACTTGTTCGAAACCGTAACCGCCCGGGGGCTGAGTGTCGTCCTCTTCCTCGACGAGTTCGAATACGTCACCCAAAACCCGAACTTCAACGTTGACTTCTTTGGCGGGCTGAGGGCGCTCGCCATTCACCACGGGCTGGCCCTTGTCCCGGCTACGCGCCGCGAGTTGGTGGACTTATGCCACTCGGAGGAGATCAAGGGCTCGCCGTTCTTCAATATCTTCGCCAACGTGGTTCTGCGCCCGTTCACCCGTGAGGAGGTAGACGAACTGATTGAAGGCTACGTCGGCGGAACCGATCTTGCCTTCACGCCCCAGGAGAAGGAGTTCATCTTTAGGCTGGGAGGAGGCCATCCCTTCTTCGTGCAGATGGCCGGCCACTATCAAGTGGAAGGGAAGATGCAAAGCCTCCCCCAGAACGCCCTTGAAGCCTTTGTGACGGCCAGTTTCGATGAGCAGGCCGCCCCCCATTACAACTACCTGTGGGCCCACTGTTCCGAGAGCGAGAAAATCACTCTGCTGGCTATCCTGGCTTTGGGCCGGCAGAAGCCTTCGAAGAAGACCACCCCCAACCTCGACAATCTCTCGCGGCTGCACCCACGAGCCCATCTGGATGTGGTCTGGCTGAGCAAGCGGGGACTTCTCGAGGAAAGGGATGGAATATACGCGCTCTTCTCGCCGTCCTTCGAGCGCTGGGTCAGCCGGGAGATTTCGGCCCCTCCTGGAGCGGAGGAGGCCGAGTCTAGTGTGGAGAAGTGGCTCAAGGAAGGTGGGCGGGAAAGTCTAGAACAGGTGAAGGGCGCTCTGCCCCGTTTTAGGAAGAAATACTGGCCAGTCGTTGGAAGCCTACTGAGGGAGATCTCGTTCGAGTTCGCCGCGGCGAGCACCTTGGAGTTGGTGAAATTCCTGACCTAGCAAGGCAGTTTGCGTTCCCTCAGCTTTTGGCCTCTAGAAGCCAACGCGCAAACTCTTTCTGGGTGTCTGGATTTGTCAAAGAAAACCAGGATGCCACATCAGGCTTAGGTGAGCACTCTCTTATCTCCGAAAATCCCGATTATTTAACAGGCTACTCAGAAGGCAGAAAATAGTCTCCCCACGGGATGGGCTACTGATAGGCCGTTCTAGAGGCCCAGCCTCGGCTTGCAGAGTATCTCCTGGATCCGCATATCGAAGAAGGTCTGGGCGTTAGCAGGCACCAGGACTACAGCGGTATCTGCACCCCGCCCCGTGCCCGCGATAGCGATTACCTCCTCACCGGTGCGCACCAAGCCGGCATCAGCGGCCATGAGGGCTATCTCACAGACCACTTTCATCCCCTCACTGAAGATGCGCAGAGCATAGGCTATGATCTCCTCCAACTCATATGTGCCTAACTTCTTGCGCACCGCCCTACCCACCCCAC
>CAZERB010000357.1:0-1596 GCA_964514645.1 uncultured Anaerolineales bacterium | reverse complement strand
AGCAAGGATTTCACCGGCTTCGCCAAGTTGGACGACCTCTGCCTCCGCTTCGCCTACATGGGCAAGGTTACCGAGTAGGGGGCTGTCAGCACAAATGCATGGGGCCGCCGATGACGGCCCCATGCACCCTGGTTCTTTAGATCCTCCTCTTCCCAGGGGGAGGTTTGAAGTAAGAGAGAGCATTATGGTTTCACTCCGTCGTTACGTAGCCCGGAGGTTATTTTTGGCTGCCGTTACCCTCTTTGGGGTGATCGTGGCGGTTTTCATCATCACTCGCATCTTGCCCGGCAACCCCGCTGCTGTTCGCCTAGGCCCATACGCCAAACCAGAACTCTTGGCTGCCATGGAGCAGGAGATGGGGCTGGACAAGCCCTTGCCAGTGCAGTTCTACAACTACGTGGCCAAGTTGGCCCGGGGAGAGATGGGCAAGAGCTGGCGCACGGGGCAACCGGTGCGCAAAGACCTCGCGCAGCGCCTGCCCGCTACCCTAGAATTGGCCCTGGCAGCCACCCTGATGGCTGTGGTCGTGGGCCATGTTTTAGGCGTGCTGGGGGCCATCAGGCAGAATTCGCTTCTAGATCAGATCATCCGGGGGATCGCCATCCTGGGTGCTTCTACCGCCCTTTTCTGGTTAGCCCTCGTCTTTATCTTTTTATTTTATTATCGTTTGGGGTGGGCGCCAGCACCTTTGGACAGGCTCGACGTGGGCATCCAACCCCCAACGCGCATCACTGGGATGTATGTGTTAGATAGCCTGTTGACCGCCAGCTGGGCCGCCTTCCGTAGCAGTCTAAACCACCTCTTCTGGCCGGCCATCACCCTGGCTTTCGTGGTCAGCGCCCCCATCACTAAGATCGTGCGGGCAGCCATGCTGGATGTGCTCCATTCCGACTTCATCCGCACAGCCCGCACCATCGGGGTTCCCTATCGAGAGATCCTCTTCCGGGATGCGCTGCGTAACGCCCTGATTCCCATCCTGACCACTATCGGCATCGTATTCGGCTATCTCATGGCTGGCAATGTCTTGGTAGAGATGATCTACGCCTGGCCGGGGATCGGCTCTTACGCCTGGATGGCCCTAGTGAATAAGGACTTTGAGGCTATCCAGGGTTTCGTCCTCCTCATCGCGGCCTTGTATGTGATGTTGAACCTGGCGATCGATCTCTTGTATAGCGTGATCGACCCTCGCATCCGATTGGGGTGATCCGCCTTTAGGAAAAGTGGACCGGTTCGTTAGCCTGAAGGAGGAGTTGAGATTGTGAGTGTGGAGGCCGCAGCGGCAGTCCGCCCGAGGGTAGCACATGAAGAAGGTCGCTTGCGCCGTCTCTGGCGTGTGGCCCGCGAGCACCGCATGTTACTCATGGGCTTGCTCGTCTTGGCTATTGTCTTCCTCATGACCACCATCGGACCGGTCTTGGTCTCATTCGGTCCGTTGCAGACCAACCCAGAGTTGAAATTACAACCCCCTTCGGCTGACCACCCCATGGGCACCGACAATTTCGGCCGAGATATCGTCTCCCGAGTGGTCCACGGCGCTCGACTAGATCTGCTCATCGCTTTCTCGGTAGTAATCATAGCCCTGGGGGTCGGTTCCTT
>CAZERB010000356.1:0-1603 GCA_964514645.1 uncultured Anaerolineales bacterium | reverse complement strand
TTCTTCCAGGACCATGCGGGCCGCCAGGCGAGAGATAGTCCCTTCCGGGATCTCCTCGCCGGCGCAGGCGATAATTCCCACCTTCTTTTGCGGTAGATCAACCATCTATCATCTCCCCCTTGATCTTGATGGTATCGACTTGCGAGGCTACCTTTTCAGCCAGGATGTGGGCTAACTCCTGCCCCGCCTCTCCCAGGTGTAATACTGACTTCACTTTCAGTTCACGATGCTCCCGATAGGTATCGATTACTTTGAAGTTGGCCGCGCTACGACCGCCCACACCTTTCACGTTCTCCTCCGCGCAAGCCTGGGTGCATCCGTCAATGGTGATCACCGGATGGCTCCGGATACGATCCTTTGCCTCCTCATCTCCCAGGGTGAGGAGCGACAGACAAAGGGTCTCCGTCTCCCCGGGCCTCATTTCCTCCACCACCATATACATGGCCTCCCGCGCCACCGAGCCGAAGGCCTTCCCAACTCCGCTACAAGGGATGATTAGTACCTTGTTATCCCCTTTTTGACTCATCGCTTCTTCGCCTCCTCCTCGGCTTGAGATCTCATCGCGGTCAAGTATTCCTCTGCGCTCAAGAGGTTCTTCCGATCGCTTTCGAAATTAGTCATCGCTAGGACAATAAGCCACCCCTCGCCATAGGGGTCTTCATTGACCAACCACGGCTTTGAATCGAGTTCACCGTTCGTCTCTTGAACAACGCCAGAGATGGGAGAACTAATGGTCACATCAGCCTTGATGGTCTCGATGCTCCCCATCTCCTCTCCCTGCTTCAAGGTAGTGCCCAACTCGGGGAGGTTCACAAAGGCCACATCGCCACTCTTCTGCTGTAGGAAATCGCTCACCCCAACTCTGCCCGCGCCGTTCTCCAGTTGCATCCATATCCCCTCTTTTGTGTAGTAGCAACCCCTCTTCACTTTGAAGACAAACTTGTCTACCTGGGCCTCCAAGTATTCTGTTTCGACCATGGATCTCCTTTCTCGTCAATTACCCATGTTTGGCTTTCGAGGCACATCATCCCTATCGCTATTAGACCGCTTCGAGAGGCTATTCAGCCTGGCCCTGATTAGACCTTCCTTCGCAATCGAAACATAGATCCGTAACCCGATTAGTCCAATATTCCTTCCCGCAAAGCGGGCACTTCGTCTGTCGTAGGGAGCCCTCTTTTTTGATTTTGGGCCGCAATTCAGGAGGAAGATCCGCAAAGCGGATCCCTTTGCAACTGCAAGACAACCCCCCTTTCCCCATTCAAACCCCCCCTTATAAATTCGACGGCATGAGCGAGGCCAAAGCCTCAGTAGCCTCAACCAGTTGCTGGCGCGCGATAGAGGATAATAGATCCAACGCTTCAAAAAGCCTCTCATCGCTCACCCGGTAGAGGATCCTCAGCCCTTCCCGGCGACTGGTCAGCAGATTGGCCCTCTTCAGTATGGCAAGGTGTTGGGAGATATTCGCTTGGCGAAGATCGAGGGCCGGCTCCAGGTCGCAGACACAGATCTCCTCCTCCCGGAGTAAAGAGAGGATGGCAAGGCGAGTAGGGTGGGCCAAGGCTTTTATGGTTCTGGCTAGCAAGCGATAGGCGTCCCTCTCCAT
>CAZERB010000355.1:0-1632 GCA_964514645.1 uncultured Anaerolineales bacterium | reverse complement strand
AGGTATGGCTGTGGCGGTAGGGGTTGAGGTCAAAGTGGGGGTTACTCCTGTCGGCCTCCTAGTCGGTGTAGGAATAGATGGTTCAGGTGTGGCCTTAGGAGGAAGGGAAACCTCCGTCGGAGTGGGGGAAACGATAGTCGGGAGGCTGAGAGATGGGAGGTTCAAGGGAAGGAAGAAGAGAGCCAAGGCTGCGATCGCCACCACCGCTCCGCTCAGGCCTACTACAAGCCAGGTGGAGAGCCTTCTTCTCCCCAATTCATAGCCACAATAGGGGCAAAGGTTAAGCCCTGCTCTGATTTTCTCCTTGCAATAAGGGCAGCGGATCACCCCACGCTTTAGGCGAGCCCTGCAGTGAGGACAGACCTTCGCCCCATCGGGGATTGAGGCCCCGCACCAATGGCACTTCATTTCCATCCCTTGCCCAGAATAATCAAGATGCCGAAGAGTATGAAGAGGCCTCCCGCGGCGAACCTCACATAAGCCTCGGGAACGAACCTCGCAATCAGGCCACCGAAGGCGACTCCAATGAGGGTGAGGAGACCGAAACCGGCCATAGCCCCCACGAAGACGGCCAAGGGGGATTGGGAACGGGCGGTCATGGCGATGGCCGCTAGCTGCGTCTTATCTCCCAGTTCGGCCAAGAAAATGAGACCAAAGGCGCTGACGAATATCTTCCAATCCATATCCTCTCTCCTCTCATGACAGGGCTTATGAACCCCCAGAGACCCGCAAGATGTCGAAGTAGGAGACCACCAATACCAGGCCCATGAGGATGAACATGCCGATGAGATGAACTAGCCCCTCCTTTTCAGGGTCTATCTTTCTACCTCCACGCAACCCTTCTAGAAGGACAAACGCCAACCGCCCCCCATCAAGTCCTGGGAAGGGCAAAAGGTTGACCAGGGCCAGATTGACGCTCAAAAAAGCGGTGAATTGTAAGAGAAAGGGGAGGCCCCTCTGAGCCACTTGGGCCGTCGCTTGGGCGATGCCGATAGGTCCCGCCACCTCGGGGGTGATAAGCCCCCTTACCATATAGATGACGCTCAAGACGATAACCTCTACGGCTCTGAAGGTGCGAGAGAGCCCTATAGGGATCGCTCGCCAGGCCTCATACCTCACCAACTTGGTGCCGACGACCACCGTATGCATGGCGATGCCCATAGGCCCTTCTCCTGAGGGAGGGTAGGGACGTGGGGTAAAAGTAACCTCGAGTCTTTCCCCCTCCCGCTCCAAAAGGAGGGATATCTCCTGGCCTACTCTCTCGTAGGTGTATCTCTGTAGAGCGAGGGAGTCGGTTATCTCCAGGCCATCGAGTTCCAAAATGAGATCTCCCGCTTTCATCCCTGCTGCCTCGGCTGGCGATCCAGGAGCCACCTCTGTAACTTCCACACCGGTAATGGCCACCGGTTCACCTATCAAAGCGGTCACGCCGAAGAGAAGTGCTGCCAACACCATGTTCATGACCGCGCCAGCGATGAAGATGCCACCCCGCACACGCCAGCCTTGGCTAGCCAGACTGCCAGCCACTGTGGGATCGTTCTCCCCTGGGAACCGCACGAAGCCCCCGAAAGGAATGGCATTCACCGTGATCTCCGTCCCCCCTATCTCCGTGATGGTGAAAAGGCGGGGAGG
>CAZERB010000354.1:0-1643 GCA_964514645.1 uncultured Anaerolineales bacterium | reverse complement strand
TATACGTCGATACGGTGACCACCCACTGCTACCTGTAGCGGGTGGTCGTTTCTGAGCCCTTGTTTCTCGTGGAGCGAGAGGGGAAGTTCTGCAAGTTTCAAAAGGAGGGATTAAACATGGCAATGGATCCGTACGAACAAGCGATGCGCCAGGAAGCCAGGAGGCTCATCGCGCAACACGGAGAACTCGTGGAGGTCCGCTGTGTGTCGGGCCCGCCCGATCCTCGGATCGACCTGGTATTCGCCGATGGGAATGAAGAGGTCATCACCCGGCATTCAGGGCGTATTGATATCACTATGATGAAGTTCGGGTATATGGGGACGGGCACTAGGTGCTTCTGGGCCTTTATAGATGAGGCGGGCTTCAAGGATGTTTCATTGGAACAACTTGCGAAGATGGAGGGCCCCCGGGTTCTGCGCAAGGGCGAGCGGCCGGAGGAAGCGATAGTAGAGGAAGAGCCGAGGCCATCAGAGTCCGCCAAGCCCCCTGTAGGAGAGACAGAATTGCCCCTCTGGGCCGACGTATCTCATGACCCCTCCCTGGTGAACCCCCTCATCCTAGAGAAGTTGCAGAAAAGCATGTGTTTCATGGTGCGGGACGAGACAGGGCCTGTGGCCGCCTTGATCATCCGTGCTTCCTCCGACGAGTTTCGCGGCCCCCTTACGGCGGAGACCCCGATGAGCCTCTATGTCCACTACTATAAGGCTCCTACCTTCGATCTCTATGGCCTATATCCCATCATCTGGGATGACCCAAAGGAGCCCTTCTTCAAGGAGACCTGGATGGTCGGCGCCGGCCAAGTCACGGGCCCTCCCGATCCCCTGAGTGAGGGTGCACTTTCGAGGCTCGAGGCGCTGCTCAGACGGGAGTACACCTACTTTCTCATAGTAGGCCCCTCGAATCGCCTAGTCGCGGCGCGGAAGGTGAACTACTCCCCGGAGACCAAAGAGCACTTCCTCGGCCTCTTGCCAAAAGTCAGGGCGGCTCGGAATGTGACCATTTCCAACGTGGAGTTAATCGGTGGGCTGCAAGAGTACATGAACCGTGTCTCGTTGGAGGAGGTGAGGGCAGCCGCGAGGAGGCTGCTTGCGGTCGAGGCAGAGCTGGAGGAGGAAAGGAGACCGGTCATCCGTCCGGCGGTCGAGGAGGAGCGAGTCTATCCCTGGCGAGGCAGGAGTAAACTGAGCAGGGTTGCGTTCGCCTTGGGAGCGATAGTTTGGTTCTTCCTCTGTGCTGTAACTGCCGGACAATTGTTCGCGACGGAAGCGATGTGGGGAGTTCCTCCCGATCTGGTTAGCCGGCTGGTCATACTCTTCTTTGTGATTGGGATTCCTGCTTCTTGGATGTTCGAAGCCCTGCGTCCCATCACCATGCGAGAGTTGGTCATATCTCCCCAGAGGGGGCTCATCTTCCGACGCAAGAGCGGCGAGGAGAAGCCGGTTATCGCCGATGTAACCCGGTTAAAGGGGCCTGGATGGTCGGTGCTATCCGCATCAGCGGTGGTGATAGAAGGGCGGTCACCAACGGGGAAAAAGGTCCGAGTGCGAGTCGACGGAAGCAACCTGGAGCCGGGGAAATTCCAAGGGTTCGTGGAGGATGTCCGAAGGCTCATGCCGGGAGTAGAGATAAAGGTTCCTACTCGA
>CAZERB010000353.1:0-1651 GCA_964514645.1 uncultured Anaerolineales bacterium | reverse complement strand
TGCCGATATGATCGATCTTCTTTATCACGACCGCCTCCTTCGCCAGTCATCGCTTTGGCTATCATAGCCAGAACTCTAGGGCTTATTTCAAAGACTACCCCTCAGGCTTATACTCTCCAAATACCACCCGCAGGAGGTCATTTATCTCCCCTAAGGTGGCATGGGCCTCCACACACGCAAGGATCGGGGGCATGAGGTTCCCACCCCCTTCGGCCCTGCTCTTAAGTTCATCTAACGACCTCTTGACCTCATCGCCATCTCGACCCTTCCGTAAAGCGATTAACCGCTCCATCTGCTTCCCCCGTACCTGGGGATCCACTCGTAGAAGGTTCTGGGGCCTCTCTTGGGGGCTTGTGAAGCGGTTAACCCCCACGATCACCCGGCTCCCCTCCTCTATCTCTCGCTGATATCTGTAGGCGCTCTCCGCGATCTCCCGCTGCATAAAGCCGACCTCGATAGCCCTGACCGCTCCCCCTAAATCGTCTATCCGCTCGATATAATCTTGAGCCCCCTCCTCGATCTCCTGAGTCAACTTCTCCAAACAATAACTGCCCCCTAGGGGATCAACGGTGTTGGTGACCTCGCTCTCGCAGGCGATGATCTGCTGAGTTCGCAAAGCCACCCGCACCGCCAACTCACTGGGCAAAGCCAGAGCCTCATCCATGGAGTTGGTATGCAACGATTGAGTGCCTCCCAGGACAGCGGCCAGGGCTTGGATCGCCACTCGCACTATATTATTCTCTGGCTGCTGAGCGGTGAGGGTAGAGCCTGCCGTCTGGGTATGGAAGCGGAGCGCACAAGAGCGGGGATCCTTTGCCTTGAACCGCTCCTGCATGATGCGTGCCCAGAGCCGGCGCGCGGCGCGGAACTTGGCTACCTCTTCCAGGAGATCGTTATGGGCGCTGAAGAAGAAGGAGAGACGAGGGGCGAACTCATCCACCGCCAAACCTTTAGCCAGAGCCCCTTCTACGTAGGCGATGGCGTTGGCCAAGGTGAAAGCCACTTCCTGGATCGCTGTAGCCCCCGCCTCCCGCATATGGTAGCCGCTGATAGAGATGGTGTTCCAGCGGGGCATCTCTTGCTGGCAATAGGCGAAGATATCGGTGACCAACCGCATAGAAGCCTCAGGAGGGAAGATATAGGTGCCTCGGGCCACATACTCCTTCAATATGTCGTTCTGGGTGGTGCCTCGCAATCGGGATGGAGCCACCCCTTGCTCCTTGGCCACGGCGATATACATAGCCAATAGCATGGGTGCTGTGGCGTTGATGGTCATGGAAGTAGATATCCGATCTAAGGGGAGCCCCTCAAGCAAGACCTCCATATCCAGCAAGGAAGAGACGGCTACCCCCACCTTCCCCACCTCACCTTCGGCAAGAGGGCGGTCGGAGTCATAGCCCAACTGGGTGGGAAGATCGAAAGCCACGGAGAGTCCGGTCTGACCCTGAGAGAGAAGATATTTGAACCGTTGATTGGTCTCCTCAGCAGTACCGTAACCCGCATACTGGCGCATAGTCCAGATCCGCCCTCGATACATGGTAGGATAGATCCCCCGGGTGAAAGGGTAGTCGCCAGGGAAACCCAGGTCTCGTAAATAGTCTAAATCGACATCCGCAGGGGTATAGAGCCGCTCCACCGGGAGCCCAGAGCC
>CAZERB010000352.1:0-1655 GCA_964514645.1 uncultured Anaerolineales bacterium | reverse complement strand
AATGGCAGTCCTTCTCATACACCTCCAGTACCTGTAATATCTTGCCGCATCGTGACTTCAAAAGACAAGTACCATCGCCAGATCGTTCACATTCGTATTCGTGGGGCCGGTGATTATCAAATCGCCCAGAGCCTGGAAGAAGTGATAGGAGTCGTTCCTGGCTAAATAGGCTCGCGCATCCAGGCCCAACTCACGAGCCCGGGCCAGGGTATCTCCCTCGGCGATGGCCCCTGCAGCATCGGTGGGCCCATCGCTCCCGTCGGTGGCTGCGCAGAGGATGAGCACATCCTCCATGCTTTCGATAGCCAGTGCAGAGGCCAAGGCCATCTCCTGATTCCTCCCCCCTAAGCCATCTCCCTTGACAGTCACCGTCGTCTCCCCACCGAGAACGATACAGGCTGGCCGAGCCACGGGCTGGCCATAGTGAACTACCTCCTTAGCCAAAGCGGCCAAGGCCTTGGCCACCTCTCGTGCCTCACCCTCCAAGTAAGTGGTCAAAAGCAAGGCGTTGAAGCCCAACTCTTGAGCCTTCTCCACCCCGGCTAAGGCCGCTTGCCGGTTGTTCCCTATGATGAGGTTATGGGTTCGCTCGAAGACGGGATCACCATTCTTAGGGGTCTCCTCTATCTGGCCTGTTTTCCCCAACTCCAGGTGACGCACAATGGTAGGTGGTATCTCTTCAATCAGATTATACCTCTCCAAGACCTGCCAGGCCTCGGCGTAGGTGGTGGTATCCGGGACCGTGGGGCCCGAGGCTATCATATCCAAAGGATCTCCCACCACATCCGAGAGGATGAGAGTGATGAGGGAAGCGGGATGGGCCAGACGAGCCAGTCGTCCGCCCTTCACCTGGGAGATATGCTTACGAACGGCATTGATTTCTTTGATGGTGGCCCCGCACCGTAACAATGCCTCGGTGAGCCATCTCACCTCCTCTAACGAGATCCCCTCTTGGGGCAAAGTGAGGAGGGCCGATCCTCCTCCGGAGATGAGGCAGATGACTAAGTCATCCTCATCTGTTTCACGCAGAAGATCAACCGTCCTTCCAGTGGCGGAGAGAGCCTCTTCGTCAGGCAACGGATGCCCCGCCTCCTGGAGCCGGATACGCTGCGTGGGGGCCAAATAGCCGTACTTCACGTTCACCAACCCCGAGGTTATCCTCTCTCCTAGGATCTCCTCTATAGCCTGGGCCATCGCTCCGCTCGCCTTGCCCGCCCCTACCACGTAGATATGGCGAAAACGGGAGAGATCATAGGCCCTCCCGCTCACGTACAGAATATCGCCTTCCAGCGATAGATGCCTCCTTACCGCCACAACCGGATCGACGCTGGCTAGAGCGGCATTAAGTATCGCCAAGGCCCGCTCACGCCGCTCCCTTCTCCGTCCCTCCTTGAGGAGGGGACCTGGGAACTCGTACATCTTGCCTCCCCGACGAGTGTACCATAGACCGATAGATCGTGGCAAGAAGCCGCAGAAGGTCAGCCTGCTAACCCATGTTCGAGTCATCCGCTGGAGGTGATAACCTGAGAACTGCTCACCGCGCCTTGAGACATCAGGGCGAAGGAAATGGTCCTATCTCTTTGCTCAAGCACCGCTTGTGCCGTGTCAAATCATTTAACTAGGTAACCGAAATGGGGTCTGGTTGAATCATATAA
>CAZERB010000351.1:0-1662 GCA_964514645.1 uncultured Anaerolineales bacterium | reverse complement strand
CAAATATCGTCGAATTGGAGGCTATGACCCTAAGTGAACTGCGGGAGATGGCCAAAGAACAGGAGATCTCCGGGTATAGCCGCCTCAAGAAACAGGACCTCATTATCCGTTTGTTGCGCGCTAAGGCGGAGCAGATGGGGTACATCTTCAGCGGAGGGGTCCTGGAGATAGTTCAAGAGGGGATCGGTTTTTTGCGCTCCGACCACCTCCTCCCTGGGCCGGAAGATGTCTATGTCTCCCAATCTCAGATCCGTCGCTTCGGGCTACGCACTGGAGACCTGGTAATCGGCCAGGTCCGACCTCCCAAGGATACGGAAAAATATTATGGCCTCCTCCGGGTAGAGGCGGTGAACGGCCTGGATCCGGAGACGGCAAAGCGCCGCCCCCACTTCGTCTCCCTCACCCCCATCTTCCCTCGGGAGATGTTCAGACTGGAGACCAAGCCCCATATCCTGGCCACCAGGCTCATAGATATGATAGCCCCCATCGGTCGAGGTCAAAGGGGGCTCATTGTCTCCCCTCCCAAAGCGGGAAAGACCACGATCCTCAAACAGATCGCCAACGGTATAACTACCAACTACAATGATGTCCATCTGATGGTGGGTCTCATCGGCGAGCGGCCCGAGGAGGTAACCGACATGGACCGCTCTGTAGAAGCCGAGGTGGTAGCCGCCACCTTCGACGACCCGGTCCAGAGCCAGGTCCGCGTAGCCGAAATGGCCCTGGAGCGGGCCAAGCGGCTAGTGGAATGCGGCTTAGACGTGGTCATCCTCTTGGACGGGATCACCCGTTTGACCAGAGCCTATAACCTCACCGTTCCTCCCAGCGGTCGCACCCTCTCCGGCGGCATCGACCCCGCGGCCCTCTACCCCCCAAAGCGTTTCTTCGGCGCCGCTCGCAATGTCGAGGATGGAGGAAGCCTTACCATTATCGCCACCTGTCTCGTAGAGACCGGCAGCCGGATGGATGATGTTATCTACGAGGAGTTCAAGGGCACAGGGAATATGGAGCTGCATCTCAGCCGACGGCTGGCTGAAAAGTATATCTTCCCCGCCTTCGATATCGAGCGCTCCAGCACTCGGCGCGAGGAACTGCTCCTCGATCAGGAGACCCTCTCTAGGGTCTGGACCTTACGTCGCATGATAGACATGATAGGAAGTGATGAAGCACTGCGGCCCGTCCTTGACCGCCTGGCTAAGACCAAAGATAACCGTGAATTTCTCGACACCTTGAACAAGGATGCCATCTAACCGGCGCCCCATCCAAAGGCTTATCGAGGCCAGCACCACTCTCTTGCGAGATCGGTTATCCCGCCATCTCACCCGCTACACCTCCCATCTATCCCTCTTGACTCTCTTCTTTCTCCTCACCTCCCTGGGGAACTTCAACCCCCAAGCGTTGCATCCAGTGGGGGAGCCTCCCTCCAGCGGGAACCCTGGCTCTACTTTCTTCCCCCGGAGGGTGAGTCTATCCTCGGAGACCGACTACCTGACCAAAGGGGCTTTGCCTTTCACCATCATCCCCCAGAGACCTCGACGGGAGGTGATCACCTATGTGGTGGAAGCGGGAGATGTAGTCACCAGCATCGCCCAGAAATTCGGCTTACGACCGGAGACCATTCAGTGGTCCAACCCTCAACTCTACCCCTACCCAGACCTCCTA
>CAZERB010000350.1:0-1667 GCA_964514645.1 uncultured Anaerolineales bacterium | reverse complement strand
TTTGGCGGAGCGTGGCAGTTCAGCAGCGGCGAGGGAGCGCCTGGAGGAGAGAGAGGTGGAGAAAGATCAAAACTGGAAGGCGAATTGCGGTCGCTCCTGGCACGGAGCGCCGAGAGCAGGCTGGAGGTCTCCGAGGAGGTACTGAGCGAAGCACTCTCGCATATGCGGGATGGCCTCACGAGAGGTGATGTCTGCAAGAGGAGAGATCTCCTAAGGAGGTTCGTAGATCGCATAGAGGCAGAAAGAGAGCGGGCAAGGCTCTGGTACACCTTCCCGCTCCTGGGACAACGGGTCCTTTATTCAATGCCCCCAGCGGAATTCGAATCCGCGTTACCACCTTGAAAGGGTGGTGTCCTAGTCCACTAGACGATAGGGGCGTCCACATATTCATTTTAGCAGAGAGAAGCTTTCAGGTCAAGAGCAGATGGGTGATTTAGATCTTCTCTTCCAAATACTCCAGAAACCTTCTACAGAGCCCAACGGGCCAAGGGTGGGGGAGACGGTGGTTGGGCCCGTGGGAATCGGAGCCACAGGTAACAAACAGGTTATGCTCCTTTGCTACCTTCAAGAAGGAGATGATTTGCTCCTGGGTGTGGGAAGGGTAGTATACCTCCAGCCCGTCTAGCCCTATCTCCATCATCCCCTTTATTTCCTCTTCGCTGGCTATCTCCATGGCCCCCTCTATGGCCCGGCCGGGGTGGGCGAGGATAGCCAGAAGCCCGTCTTGATGGGCCACCTCTATGGCTTCAGCCATGGGGACCATCTTGGAAGGAAGGTCCAACTCGTAAGTTAATCGCATCCCGTCTATGATGGCGAAGCCAGCCAGGGCGTCTTTGGCGTACCCCTTATCGGCCAGGGCTTGGGCTACATCGGCTACGTGAGTGGTGGGACGCATAGCCTTTATGACCTCGAAGGGCGGGAGGTCGTACCCCCGGCGGCGCATCTCCTCATGTACCAGATGAGCGCTCACTTCGTTAGAGCAATGGATCTGGTCCAGGAGGGGGAGGAGGCGCTCATTTTGCGGCTCTTTGCCGTAGAGAAGGAGGTGCCAATATTTCCCCTGAAACGCCAGATCGAGTTCGAGGCCGGGGATGACACGGATGGCGTAGGGACGGGCTAGGGAGGCTACGGCTTCAACGTTCTCCATGGTGTTGTGATCGGTGATGGCTATGACCCCGATCCCCTTTTGGACCACGCTCTCGACCAGACGTTCGAGTTCCCATTCTCCTCCCTCCACGTTGGTGTGGAGGTGGAGGTCAGCGCTCTGCGATTCTCCGGTTTTCATATCTGCATCTTCATTGGCGGCAAGATTCAAGAGAGCACGCTAGCCTTTATCTATGCCCAGGCGTGCCCTCTCTTCTAATACCGTCTTCACACGCCGTAACCTGGGCGGCGCTAATCCCGATCACCCACCAGTTGTTCTAGTCCCAACTCTTTGAGTTTCTCTTCCGTGGGAATCCCGTCCTTATCCCAACCCCGAAGCCTATAGTATTCTTCCAGCATGGGCTCGAGATCTACCACCTGGCCTTTTGAGTGGCCGCGGGGCAAACTCTCTTTGGAGAACCTGGGCGGTAAGCGGTCGTCTTTCTTTGTAAACCCCTCCCTCAGGTTAAAGAGGCGCTCCAGGTTCCAGATCCTTTCGCCCATCCTCAAAAGTTGCCCTGCCT
>CAZERB010000349.1:0-1673 GCA_964514645.1 uncultured Anaerolineales bacterium | reverse complement strand
CTTTATCCAGATACCCCCTCTCCCATAGTTCCATGGCACAGGCGATGGTGTTGCCGGCAGATATGGTATCGAAGCCCAGTTCGTTGCAGTTGTAGTTGGCCTCCGCGATCACCTCTAGCTCTTTCACCCCGCAGGTGGGGCCTAAAGCCCCGATGGTTTCGTACTCAGGCCCCTCCCCGCTGCGATCCGTCGTCCTGGTGGCTCTACCACAGGCCACCGAGCAGGTAGCACAGGCCACGCTCCTCTCGTAGAGGAGTTCTTTGAGCGTCTCGCCGGAGACGGAGTCGGCGTCAGGGAAGTACCCCTCTTGGAAGTTTCGGGCGGGGAGCGCGCCATATTCGTTGATGATGTTGATAAGAACTGCAGTTCCGTATTCCCTCAGGGCGTTTTTGGTGATGGGGGCCTCGCTCAAGATGGCAAGTGCGTTCTTCCTGGCCTCTTGGAACCCCTCTGGGTCGCCTATGGGTGTCTCATGGCTTCCCTGGACGACGACCGCCTTCAGTTTCTTTGCTCCCATCACACAGCCAGCGCCGCCTCTTCCCGCCGCCCGATTCTTTTCGTTCATCACCGAGGCGAAAAGCACCCCCTTCTCCCCTGCAGGGCCGATACAGGCTACCGCTGCCTGGGGCGATCTCTCTTTTAGCAGCCTATCGGTGGTCTCGTGGCTGTTCATGCCCCACAAGGGGGAAGCATCTCTCACTTCCACCTTCTGGTCATCTACCCATAGGTAACAGGGGTTTTGAGCCGCGCCCTCTATGATTATGGCATCGAATCCTGTCCTCTTCAGGGTGATGGCGAAGCGGCCACCGGAGTTGGCGCTCAAGATAGTGTTAGTGAGGGGCGATTTAGTCACCACCTCGTAGCGGGAGGAGAGGGCTGCCCCCGTCCCGTTCAGGGGGCCAGTAGCCAATATCAACTTGTTCTCTGGGGAGAGGGGGTCTATCTTGGGTGGAAGTTCATGCCAAAGGATGACACTTCCTAACCCGCGCCCCCCTACGTAGTCTCGGGCCAGACTATCTTCCAGGCTTTCTATGCTGACCCGTTTTTGGTTGAGATCAACCCGCAGGATTTTGCCGTGGAAGCCGCCTCTCACCATCAGAAGTCCTTGTCCTTTCTATATCGCCTGTAGGGGCAGAGGCGGCACTTTTTCATGTAGATCTCCCTGACCTCTCTCCTCTGCTTAGCCGTCTGGCTATGTGGGCAGATGGTGCAGGGGATGACCTTAGCCTCCGCCCAGGCTCGGGGGTTGAGCCTTATCCAGTTCATGGTGGCTAGGATGTTCAAGGGGCTGCTGGTGCCGATTCTGAAGCGAAGGGGGTCTCTCAGTTCAGGCTCTTTTGCTCCTGCATAGATCAACCTCACCACGGTCATGGCGTCTCTGATTCCCCCAGCCGCCTTCACACCCATATCGGGACCAACCGCCTCTCTCATCAGCCAGATATGCTCAGGGGTAGCCCCTAAGGGGTCCATACCGGTGGAGTTCTTCACGAAATGGGCTCCGGCCTCCTTGGCCACTTGACACGCCTCAATGATCTCCTCCTCAGTCAGTTCCCCAGAGCGGATTATCACTTTGACCAACTCCCCCTCGGCAGCCTGGACCACCGCTTCGATCTCTTCTCGAGTGTAGTTTCGATCCCTCTTGAAGCGGCCAACGTTGATCACCATATCGAGTT
>CAZERB010000348.1:0-1675 GCA_964514645.1 uncultured Anaerolineales bacterium | reverse complement strand
TGCCCCGAACCATCGGCGTTCATGATGTAGATCTCCATGTCACCATCCCGGTACGATTCGAAGGCTATAATCTTGCCATCGGGAGACCAGGCAGGCGAGGTATCGGTGGCCTCATTGGAGGTGAGCCTCGTCTCCTCCCAGCGATCGGTTTCCATCACGTAAACCTCCGTATTCCCATCTCGCTCGGAGACGAAGGCCATCTTTGTGCCGTCGGGAGACCAGACCGGCGCGTAGTCAGGCTCCTCATTGAAGGTTACCCTCGCCTGGTCCGAGCCATCACCATCCATGATATAGATCTCCCAATTGCCGTCGCGATGGGAGGCAAAGGCTATCTTGGTCCCGTCGGGCGAGAAGGAAGGGTGGCTATCCGGGGCTGGGTTCCGGCTCAGGTTAACCTGTTCCGAGCCGTCAGCGTTCATAAGATATATCTCTCTATTCCCATCCCGTTCGGAGACGAAGAGAAGACGACGGCCGTCATACGACCAAGAGGGCCAGGTGTCGTTCACCTCGTTTTGGGTCAAGGGGGTGCGGTTCGAGCCATCGCTGGTCATAAGATAGATCTCCCAGCTGCCGCTCTCCTCCTCCCAAAACATATAGGCTATGTTCTGACGAGAAGGCTGTGGCTGGGTGGGAGAAACACCTATGGCGCCAAGAGTCGTAGGAGTAGCCGGTATCGGCCCTCCTTCACTTCCTTCCCCACCAGTAGGGGGTTGTGAGCGCGAGCGTGTCGACCACAGAAAAAGCACGATCACCAGTAAAGCCGCAGCCATCGGCCAGAAGAACCTCTCGAGGCCTGGTCCTCCTTTCCCACGAGGCGTTCGTTCCCCAAACAAAGACTCCCTAAACCTCTCTGCTTTCCCCAGCCAAACTCTAAGTAGTTCAACTTGGAAGCGATAAGTATGGGGGCCCATGTTCACCAGAATCCCTCGCTCCACCAAGCGATGCAAGGCCACCCTTAACTCCTCCGGAGAGAGGGGTATCCTCCTTCGTTGCAAGAGATAGCAGACCTCCTCTTCTAGAATAAGGCCGTGGATGCCTCGCATAGCGCCCAGAGCCGCCAGCGCCACCTGCTCCTGGGGAGAGGAGACGGCAAGAAGCTGCTCTAGATAACTCTCGCCCAAGGCCATACTCTCCGGCACCACTTCGTCAACATCCTGCCTGAGCACCCAACCCTTGGAAGCGCATCGCTCAAAGAGAGCGTAGCAGAGGAGTTGAACGAAATAGGGATGGCCGGAGGTGAGGGCTAGAATCCGTTCCTGGGCCTCATAATCGTACTCGAGGATCTCGGCGCTAGGCTCGGTGATAAGACGCTCTGCCTCCTTGCGGTCGAGAGGGCCCAACCTCCATATTAGAGCCGGGGAGAGCATCTCTCCTACGGGCCCCTCCCAGGTCAAAAGAAGGTTTAGTTTTAATGAGGTTAGATAGGAGAGGAGTTCGGCCTGAACTCCTGAGTCGCCCCCTGCCCAGAGATGAAAATCATCCAGAGCCAAAAGAAGCCTCTTCCCCCCCACCACTTTAGAGAGTCGAGGGAGGAACTTCTCCCCGAAATAAGAAGCCTGGCCTTCGAAATCTTCCCTCTTCGGCTCTTCTCCCATCCCTTCCCTCGGGATCCCTTTGGGACGGGATCCCTGTCCCTTGGGATCCCTCTGGGATGGGACGGGATCCTGTAAGGAAA
>CAZERB010000347.1:0-1685 GCA_964514645.1 uncultured Anaerolineales bacterium | reverse complement strand
AAACCATAGACCTTTCTCACCAAGGGGGCTAGTCCCTGGATCATGAAGCCGGTCCCCGTGCCCACATCAGCCACAACCATCTCTGGAGAGAGGCCAGCCTCTTCTATGGCGGCCTCTCTGACCCTCTCATCGAAATATCCGGCTCGAAGGTCATCCCACTCTTCAGCGACCTGATCGAAATAGTCCATCCTTACCCCTTTATGCGGGTTAGATATTCTCCTGTGCGGGTATCCACCCGCACAATATCGCCCTCTTCTACAAAGAGGGGCACCTGTACCATTAGCCCTGTCTCCAGAGTGGCTTTCTTTGTGGCTCCGGTAGCAGTATCCCCTTTGATGCCGGGCTCGGTCCGGGCGACCCCCAGGTCCACAGTGACGGGGAGTTCCACTTCCACCGGCTGCCCCTCGTACTGGGAGATATGGAGGGTCAGCCCTTCTTTGAGGTAATAGACCTTCTCTCCCAAGGCCTCGGCGCTAAGCGCCGGCTGCTCATAGGTCTCTGTGTCCATGAAGTAGTAGAGGTCGCCATCGGTGTAGAGGTATTGCACCTCCCGCAGTTCGAGGCGCACATCCTCGAATCTCGCATCAGCGGCAAAGACCCGCTCGATGGTGCCCCCGGTTTGCAAGTTTTTAATGGTGACCCTCACTCTGGCGCTACCTCGTCCCAGGTAAGTGTGTTGGTAATCGATCACTCGATAGAGTTCGCCATCTAAGATAAAGGTCACCCCTTTCCTCAGATCACTGGCCAAGATCATTCATGCTCCCTCCTTAACCTTCATGCTCTCTTAATCCATTCTGCTGCTATTCTAGGTAACTCTTCTACCGAGCCTTGCTGGATGGTGCATTCGGGCAGGGAATCGATGAAGACACCTCCATAATATTTGGTGAGGAGCCTTTTGTCCAGCACTACCACTACCCCTCGGTCGGTCTTGGAACGGATAAGGCGGCCAAACCCCTGCCGAAAGCGAAGCACCGTCTGGGGAACGGCGTACTGGCTGAAGGGGTCTTCGTAGGCCTCGCTCCGGGCGGCGATGATGGGGTCGTCAGGCACGGGGAAGGGAAGCCGGGCGATTACTAGACAACTCAAAGCCTCCCCCATCACATCTATCCCTTCCCAAAAACTCCGCGTCCCCAGGAGGACACTTTGGGGGTGATGGCGGAAGTTCTCCAAGATATGGTGTCGGGAACCGTCGATCCCTTGGCCATAGACCCGGACCCCTCTCTCTTCCAACGGCCGCCCCAGGGCTTTATGGGCTTCCAAGAGATGGGCCTTGGAGGTGAAGAGGGCCAATGTCTTGCCACCCACAGCCAGGCAGAGATTAAAGAGGGCCTCATTCGCGGCCTTAACATAGCCAGGCATGTCAGGCTCTGGGATATCGGTGGGTATGAATATGAGGGTGGAGGTCTCATAATCGAAGGGAGAGCCCAGGGCCAGTTCTTCGGCATCTTCAAGCCCGAGG
Source organism: uncultured Anaerolineales bacterium (assembly GCA_964514645.1). Lineage (GTDB taxonomy): Bacteria > Chloroflexota > Anaerolineae > UBA7937 > UBA7937 > UBA7937. Next base: position 226 of record CAZERB010000347.1, on the reverse strand, counting down.
CGCTCCCGAAGGTAACCGAAATCTCCCCCTATCCGGAGGGTCGCTGAGGTGAGGAGCAGGGTCTCCAGGGGGGCGAAGAGCCTCTCCCTGAGGATATCGCCTACGTGAAGGGGGGCATCGTGGAGGGAGATATGGTCTTCCCCTGCGGGGATAGTCGCCCAGTAGATCCGCCCTGGCTGGGGCTGGGCTATGATGGCCTCCATCTCCTGGCAGAGAGTATGGAGTT
>CAZERB010000346.1:0-1700 GCA_964514645.1 uncultured Anaerolineales bacterium | reverse complement strand
GGGACGACTATCGGGGCCTGGCCCGATATATCGCCGCCACCAGCAAGGAAGGGGATGCCATCCTTCTCAACGCCCCCGGCCAGATCGATATCTTTTCCTATTATTATAAAGGCCCGCTCCCCATCTATCCCCTTCCCGGAGAGCGGCCCCTCGATGAAAGGAAAACAGAACGAGCCCTGGAAGAGATAGCAGCCAAACATGGCCGCCTTTTCGCCCTCTTTTGGGCCATTCAGGAGAGCGATCCAGACCGCTTCATAGAGGGGTGGCTCGATAGACAGGCTTTTAAGGCCTTGGATCTCTGGTATGGGAACGTCCGTCTGGTCCTCTACGCCATCCCCCAAGCCGCCCTCTCCGAAGAGATCCAATACCCCAGAGAGGTTCTCTTGGGAGAGCGGATCCGATTTCTAGGTTATAACCTATGGAATTCGGAGGTGGAGGCTGGCGACATCCTGCCCCTCACCCTCTTTTGGGAGGCCTTGGAGCCGTTGGAGGAGCGGTATAAGGTCTTCATCCACCTCCTCGATGCCCAAGATCATATCGTGGGACAGAGGGATGCGGAACCAGGAGGAGGAGCAAAAATAACCACTACTTGGCAAAAAGGGGAGATGATAGCCGACAACTATGGAGTCCTCATCCTGCCCGGTACCCCGCCGGGGCAATACAGGGTGGAGGTGGGCATCTATAGCCTTCTATCTGGCGAGCGCCTACCTGCAAAGGAAGGGGGAGAAGTACCAGACAATAGGTTCTTCCTCTCGCCTATCCGGGTCTTAAAGCCCAAAACCCCGCCTCCACTAGAGGCCCTCCAGATGGAGCATCGCCTGGAGAGCGACTTTGGCCCCTTGAGGCTTCTGGGCTACAACCTATCTAAATTGGGCTTCGAGTCCGACCCTCAAGCGCCGCTCTATCCGGGCGATACCTTACACTTGACCCTCTTCTGGCAAGCCAAGGAGAAACCAAAATCGGGGGTCTTACTTACGATAGAATTGGCGGACTCCCGGGGAGAGAGCGTGGCTAGACAGGAGACATCCCCGGTGGAGGGAGGATACCCCCCCACCGCCTGGGAGCAAGGGGAGATCGTGCGGGACCAGCACTACCTCCCCATCCCCTCATCGCCCCCCGGGAGATACCGTGTCCTGCTTCAGGTTAAAGACGCTCAGGGTAAAGAGATCAGACCTCCGCCCTTCCTCTTGGAACCCCTCTCTCTAAGGTGAAAAAAGGCTACGAGACCAGAAACTCGTAGCCTTAGCCTTTCGCCTTTCTGGCCTAGAGGTTTCGGACGAAATCAACCACGCCCCGCCAACAAGCCGTGGGGCTATCAGGCCCCTCATTATTAAACTGGATCATACCTATATCGGAGATCCGTTTGCCTGTGGCATCCACTACCCAAACATAGTAGGTCCCAGTTTCGCCCTTTGTACGAGGATGGAGATAGTACCCAGGCCTTGCAGGATCGGTGCCCGTAACATAGTCTGACGCCCCTGGCCCATCGGGAGCCCATGAGAGCCTCACCGTTACCCCATTCTTCGGGGCACCGCTCTCCCAGACGGTTCCCTCGATGAAGGTATCGCCGGAATGGTAGCAGCCCACATTGGCCGTATGGTAGTCATAAGGTATCGGTGTGGGGGTGAAGGTCGGCGTATTTGTGGGCGTGGGAGGCACCGGGGTGGCTGTGGGAGGAGGAGAGGTTGGGGTAGGAGGAG
>CAZERB010000345.1:0-1704 GCA_964514645.1 uncultured Anaerolineales bacterium | reverse complement strand
AGGCTTACTGCATCGATATCCTTAAACAGACCATGGCTGTCCAGGCGGCGATCGATAAGGTAGACTCCCTCATCTTGGAAAACCACCTCCACTCCTGCGTAACTATCGCTATCCGTGGAGAGGATCCGGCGGAGAGAGAACGGGTCATTGCTGAACTACTAGATCTCTTCGAGGCGCAAAGCAAATTATAGAGGGTAAGATGGCGAGCAAAACTCTTAAGGTTCCGAATATCTCTTGTGAGCATTGCATAAGGACGATTAAACGCGAGGTCGGAGCCCTCCCCGGGGTCTCCGGTGTGGAAGGGGATGTGGAAACCAAAGAGGTGACTCTGGTCTATGATGGGGAGAGGACTCTGGAGAAAGCGATTGAGACCCTCAAGGAGATAGGCTATCCGCCAGTGGAGTAATCCCCGCGAGGAGATTGAGGGAGGTAAGATCCTCCTTCGGAGGTGAGTTATATGGCTAAGAAGGAGGTCACATTGCCCATTACGGGCATGACCTGTGCCAATTGTGCTTTGACCATTGAGCGCAACCTCAACAAAGTAGAGGGCGTGGAGGCTCGAGTAAACTTCGCCAACGAGCGAGCCAAGGTGATCTTCGATCCGGAGATAGTCAAGAGTGGCGATCTTCTCGCCTTGGTAAAGGAGTTGGGCTACGGCGTGGCTACGGCGAGCGTGGAACTGCCCATCAAAGGGATGACCTGCGCCAATTGCGCTCAGACCATCGAGCGAGCCCTCAATAGGTTAGAAGGGGTGGTCAAGGCCAATGTGAATTTCGCCAGCGAGCGAGCCAGGGTGGAATATGTGCCTGCGTTGGTCTCTTTGGAGGAGATCAAGAAGGCGGTGGTTGACGTGGGGTATGAGGTGATCGAGGTGGCCGGAGAGCCAGAAGATGCCGAGGCCAAGGCTCGTGAGGTGGAGATCGCCAGACAGCGTCGACTGCTCATAATGGGCCTGGTCTTCACCATCCCGGCTTTTCTCCTCGCTATGACGGTCGACCTGGGGCTTTTGCCAGAATTTGAGTGGCGCAAATATCTCCTCTTGGCACTCACTACCCCAGTTCAATTCTACGTAGGACGGCAGTTCTATATCGGCGCTTGGAAGGCGTTGAAGCAACTCACTGCGGGGATGGACACCCTCATCGCTATGGGCACCTCTGCAGCCTATTTCTATAGCCTGGCCGCTACTTTCTTCATCCAGGGGCATCTTTATTACGAGACGGCAGCGGTGATCGTCACTCTCATCGTGCTAGGGAAGTATCTGGAGGCCAAGGCTAAGGGGCGCACTTCGGAGGCGATCAAGAAGTTGATGGGGCTGCGAGCCAAAACGGCGCGGGTGATACGCCAGGGCCTAGAGGTCGATATCCCGGTAGAGGATGTAAGGGTGGGGGATATAGTGATTTTGCGACCCGGGGAGAAGATCCCGGTGGATGGGGTGGTGATCGAGGGCCATTCGGCGGTGGATGAGTCAATGATCACCGGCGAGAGCATGCCCGTGAGCAAGGAGCCAGGAGATGAGGTGATCGGGGCTACTATCAATAAGACAGGCGGGTTCAAATTCGAGGCCACCAAGGTGGGCAAGGATACGGTCCTGGCCCAGATCATACGGCTGGTGGAGGAGGCCCAAGGGAGTAAGGCCCCGGTGCAAAGGCTAGCGGATCGAGTCTCAGGGATCTTCGTGCCGGTGGTCATCTCTATAGCGGTGGT
>CAZERB010000344.1:0-1717 GCA_964514645.1 uncultured Anaerolineales bacterium | reverse complement strand
GAGAGGACGCAAGAGGCTTGGCAGACCTATAACCGGCTCTCCCAGAACCGTAAGGTCGTCGCTGCTCTCCACCTCACTTGTTAGAGAAGGATGCCTCGCCCCACCTCTTATAAAGATAAGGCCAGTCCCATGACTGGCCTCTTACACCGCTTCGAGGAGCCCTCTTCTTAGGAATCAGAAGGACACAATAGAAACGTGTTATCGATGGGGGTCAGGTTCCAAGCTCAACTCAAGTTGCTACAGATGTCACCGATGCTCCTATATTTGTGTCCCCGGGGCAGCCGCTTCAAATCCTCCATCGCCATCTCGGTAGCGCCTCTGGATTCAGCGTAGGCGAGGATGGCGTTCTTGTCAGCGGGGTATTCAAGGCCTTGGAGGACGCTGTAGACCTCCAGGCTACATACGATGCTTGCGTTCTCACACACCTCATCCATATTTCGGTACCGGACGTCCGCTTGCAGGTGATTGAGGGCGATGATTACCGCCTCTGGTGCATCCTGGGCAGAAGCGTGACTGATGATCTTCTGCTTGTCGGCTGGGAATGTGAGACCCTCCAAAGCCTCAAAGACATCTCTAGAACAATAGATAGCCATAACCTACCTCCTTTAAGAGGGCGAATAACTCTTTTCCATAGCGGTGATATTCATATTTCATCACAATTGCTCTCCCCTGTCAAGGATCGGCCTTTTCGTTGCCTTTTCTTGCCTTCTCTGATATATAGATGGCGTTGCGGAGTGTAGATAATTTTGGGTGGCCTTTAAGAAGATGTTCTCGCTGAAGGAGATCGAGGAGGAAATAAGGGCCATCCGAGAGGATCGTCTCTCGGGGGCCCGGGAGTTGGCCAAAAGAGGGGCAGAGGTCCTCATCGCTCTAGCCGAGAGAAGCAGGGCAGTTAGCGGGGAGGAGTTCCGAAGGGAACTCTTACAAACGGGCCAGGCTCTCATCAAGGCCCAGCCTTCCATGGCCCCGCTGGTGAACTTGGTGAATAGGAGCCTCTTTGCCATACAAGAGGAGATGGATTTGGAGGAGGCTAAAGGGGCCCTCGTAACCACAGCCCAGGGGTACGCCAACCATCTGGAGAGGAGTATAGAGCGGATAGATCAGGTGGTCTTTCCCCTCATCCCCGATGGCGCTCTCGTTTTGACCCATTCTTTTAGTTCGACCGTGCTAGCCGCATTCTTGTATGCAAAGCACGAAGGTCGAACTTTTGCCGTTCTTTGCCCCGAGTCCCGGCCTCGGTATGAAGGCCGAGTGCTGGCTGAGAGGCTCGCGCAAGCGGGGGTGGAGAGCCGAATGGTAGTCGATGCCGTCGCCCCCAGCATGATGACAGATATAGAGGTTGTCCTGGTTGGGGCGGATAGCCTATCTCTGGAAGGGCTGGTCAACAAAGTGGGCACCTACCCCCTAGCGCTCGCCGCTAGAGTCTATAAGGTACCCTTTTATGTCCTCTGCGGGACGGAGAAATTCCTGCCTTCGGACTATACGCTGCCCGAAGAAAGTCCTAAGGACCCCCAAGAGGTCTGGCCCAATCATCCTCAGAGGGTTGAGGTCATCAATCGATATTTCGACCTCACTCCTTTAGAGTATCTCACTGGCATAATGACTGAGGAGGGGGTGCTAAGCCCAACTGAAGTGAGAGAGATCATAAGCAAGAGGAGGCTGCATCCATGGTTGAGGTAGAGATCATAGCCATCGGGAATGAACTCTTGTTAGGCGA
>CAZERB010000343.1:0-1722 GCA_964514645.1 uncultured Anaerolineales bacterium | reverse complement strand
TGGATGAGTTGCCGGTGATAAGGGATCGGGGGTGGAATAGGTTGGCCAATAGCCATCCTCTTCTCTCCATCCTTTTCTGGTGGCTAGCCGTCGAGATGTTGGGCCTGGTAGCCTTGCCTCTGACCCTTCTCGTATTTCATCCTCTCGCCGATGGGGGATACACCCTTTCCAAGACGTTAGGCCTTCTGGTGGTAGGGTACTTGGTCTGGCTGGCCGCCAGCCTCCGTCTTTTCACCAATAGCCTTCCCACCATTTTGGGAGCCGGGCTACTTCTGGGGCTGGTATCTTTTTCCCTTCTTTTGAGAAGGCGTCAGGAGATAATCGCATCCCTCTCTTCCAGGAAACGGACTATCTTCATCAGCGAGACGATCTTTTCTTGTGCCTTTCTACTCTTCGTAGCCATCCGATTCCTCAACCCTGACCTATGGCAGCCTTGGAACGGGGGGGAGAAGTCGATGGAGTTCGCTTATCTAAACGCCATCGTCAAGAGCCCCTACTTCCCGCCTTATGACCCCTACTTCGCGGGAGGGTATATCAACTATTACTACTATGGCCTTCATCTCGTCTCTATCCTCATCAAATTGACGGGCATCGTTCCCCAGGTGGCTTTCAACCTGGCGATCCCCACACTCTTCGCCCTCACGGTGAGTAACGCCTTCTCCTTGGGGTACAACCTGACGCGAAGATACCTTTGGGGGGTGTTGGCACCCGTTTTTCTCGCCTTCTTGGGAAACTTAGATGGGCTTGTTCAGATAGCGGAACGACTGGGAGAGTTAGGGGGCTTGGAGTTCAGAAGCCCCATCCCGGGGGTGGAGGGGCTGGTACGAGCCATCCCGGGCCTCCTGCAACTCCTCCTGGGCCGCGGGGCTCTCCCGCCCTTCGACTACTGGCGGAGCACCCGGGTGATACCGTTCACCATAAACGAGTTCCCCTTCTTCAGTTTCCTCTTCGCCGACCTGCACCCCCATATGATCGGCATCCCTTTCACCATCTTACTTTTGGCCCTGGCGTTATCTCTGCTCCGCAAAGGAGAACCCTCGGAGGGGAGGGCTTTCAGTCTCCGTTGGTATCTCTTAGTTTTCATATTGGCGCTCTCTCTGGGGGCGGTGGCCACCATTAACACCTGGGACCTTCCTACCTATTTCTTGATCATTTTGGGCGTTTTCTCACTTCGGGCCTGGGAGAAAGGCGGCTGGGCAGCCATGGGGAAGGCACTCTTTGCCTCCTTGGCCCTCGCCGTCGGAGGCCTGATCCTTTACTTTCCCTTCTTCTCTCATTACCAGCCCCTCTACGTGGGAGTGGCATTGGTAATGCAACGGACGGAATTGGAGCCCTTCCTTACCATTTGGGGGTTCTTCCTCTTTTTGGGAGGTAGTTACCTCCTCCTGACCGCGGCCCAGAGACTGGGTAAAAGGGAAGCCTTTGTCGCTTTCGGCTTCCTGGGGCTCTCTAGCCTGCTTTTCCTGTTCATGAGGGAGGCGGTTTTAGCCATGCTCTTCCCCTTGGTGATCGTAGCGGGCCTTCTCACTTTAGAGGGGGGGTACCAGCCTGAGAGGCGCTTTATTCATCTCCTTTTCTTTCTGGGATTGGGTATCCTCCTGGGCTGCGAGGTGGTCTACTTGCGGGATTTCCTCCAGGGGGGCGAATACCAGCGGATGAACACCATTTTCAAATTCTACATCCAGGCTTGGGTGCTTCTATCGGTAGCAGGGGCCGCGGCCT
>CAZERB010000342.1:0-1735 GCA_964514645.1 uncultured Anaerolineales bacterium | reverse complement strand
CACCTGACCAGAAGAGGGGTCGACCACCTCAGATCGCAGGCACTTCCCCACGAGCAGAGAGGGCTCATTGGGCAGACTCTTTATCACCTGCCGGTAAGGGGTCTCAAGGAAACCGTAATCGTTCACCCGAGCGTAGGTGGCTAAAGAGCCTATGAGGCCGATATTGGGTCCCTCTGGAGTCTCGATGGGACAGATACGGCCATAATGAGTATGGTGCACATCTCGCACATCGAAGCCAGCCCGCTCACGACGCAGCCCCCCGGGACCCAGGGCCGAAAGCCTCCGCTTATGGGTCAACTCGGCCAGAGGGTTAGTCTGGTCCATGAACTGAGAGAGTTGACTACCCCCGAAGAACTCTCTCGTAGCCGCCACTATGGGACGGATGTTGATGAGACCAAGGGGGTTGATCTGGGAAGGATCACGGGTGCTCATCCGCTCGCGCACCACCCGCTCCATCCGCAGGAGCCCGATCCGCAACTGGTTTTGGATGAGTTCCCCTACCGTCTTCGCCCGCCGGTTGCCTAGATCATCTATGTCATCGGGATCCTCCACCCCGTTGTTCACCAGAATCATATGCTCCACCACCGTCACCAGATCCATCTTGCTGAGGATGCGGTAGTCAAGGGAAAGGGAAAGGCCCAGCCTAGCGTTAAGTTTATACCGCCCTACCTTGGCCAAGTCGTACCGGCGAGGGTTAAAAAGCAAGGAGGTAAGATAGCCCTGAGCATTCTCTAGAGTGGCAGGGTCGCCAGGGCGCATCTTGCGGAAGAACTCAAGAAGACCCTCCTCTGAATTTTGACTCGAATCCCGCTCCAAGGTAGCCTCGATATAGCGATGGTCGGGCATGCTGTCACTCCGCTCAAAGAGACGAAGGAGTTCCTCATCGGTGCCTTCGCCCAAAAGATCTGGATGAGGATCCCCCTCTATCTTCACGGCCCCCAGGGCTCTCAAAAGCACAGTCACCGGAATCTTGCGCTTACGATCCACCTTGACGGAGATGACATCCTTTTTGCTGGTCTCAAACTCCAGCCAGGCTCCCCGGCCGGGTATCAACTTGGCTAGGCAGAGTTGCCGGCCGGTGGTCAGATCCTCCTTTACATCAAAGAAGACACCCGAAGAACGGATCAACTGGCTGACCACCACCCTCTCTGCTCCGTTGATGACAAAGGTTCCATTGTCGGTCATGAGAGGGAAATCACCCAAATAGACATCCTGTTCCAGTTTCTCCTCCGTCTCCTTGTTATCGAGACGGGCACGGATATAAAGCGGCGCTCCGTAGGTCATATCCATAGAACGACAGGTATCTTCGCTGTATTTCGGCTCCTCGAACCAGTAGTCGGTGAGTTCGAGGCACATCTTCTTATTGAAACTCTCGATGGGGAAGATCTCGGCAAAGAGCTCCCGTAGCCCCTCCTCCCGGAACCATTTGAAGGGGCGAAGTTGAACCTCGATGAGAGAAGGGATGGGATGAACATCGGTTATACGAGCATAGGACTTCCGTCTGTCGGAGGGACGGAGGAGGGAGGGCATCTTCAGGGTGTCAAGGTCAAAGAGCGTAGCTTGAACATCGGACGGCAAACGTTCCCCTGCCCTGGCCCCAACGGCCGTAACCTTCACCGACCTAGCCATCAATCCCCCTTTCTCATTTCTTACCACGAAGACGGGCCCTCAGGCCCGTCGTAAGTAGTACGACAAATAATAATTATACCACATAAATTCTCATTCGTCAAACTTT
>CAZERB010000341.1:0-1738 GCA_964514645.1 uncultured Anaerolineales bacterium | reverse complement strand
GGAGGGGGAGTTCGGCAAATGTGGGGTGGCTATCTCCTCCCTGGCCGATATGGAGATCCTCTTTGAGGGCATCCCCCTCGATGAAGTGACCACCTCCATGACCATCAATGGGCCGGCGGCGGTGGTCTGGGCGATGTATATAGCCGCGGCGGAGAAACAGGGCGTCCCCCAGGAAAAACTGGGAGGTACTATCCAGAATGACATCTTAAAGGAGTATATAGCCCAGAAGTCGTTCATCTTCCCCCCCGAGCCCTCTATGCGCCTCATCGTGGACACCTTCGAATACGGTTCCAGATATCTGCCTCGCTGGAACACCATCTCTATAAGCGGCTACCATATCCGCGAGGCAGGGGCTACGGCGGCCCAGGAACTTGCCTTCACCCTGGTCGATGGCTTCACCTACGTGGAAGAGGCGGTGAAGCGGGGGCTCAAAGTAGATGATTTCGCCCCCCGCCTCTCTTTCTTCTTCAACGCCCATAACGATTTCTTCGAAGAGATCGCCAAATATAGAGCCGCCAGAAGGATATGGGCCCGCGAGATGCGGGGACGTTTCGGAGCCCAGAATTCGCGATCTTGGTGGCTCCGCTTCCACACCCAGACGGCGGGGGTCTCTCTCACCGCCCCACAGCCGGAGAATAACGTGGTGCGGGTGGCTATCCAGGCGTTGGCCGCCGTCTTGGGAGGGACGCAATCGCTACATACTAACTCCATGGATGAGGCTTTGGCTTTGCCCAGCGAGATGGCAGCACGAGTGGCCCTCCGCACCCAACAGATCATCGCTCACGAGAGCGGAGTAACCAACACCATCGACCCCCTGGGCGGAAGTTACTACCTAGAGGCCCTCACCAATCGCTTAGAAAAGGAAGCCTACCAGATATTCGAGGAGATCGAAGAACTGGGAGGCGTGGTCCCGGCCATCGAGGTGGGCTACTTCCAGCGGAAGATAGCGGAGAGTGCGTACAAATATCAGAGGGCGATCGATAGCGGCGATCGCACTATCGTGGGGGTAAACAAGTATCAACTTGATGCGCCCTTGCGGATACCCCTTCTTGGCATGGATTCTGAGGGGGAAAGGCGACAGAGGCAAAGACTGGCTAGGGTGCGGAGGGAGCGGGACAACGAGGAGTTGAAGAGGAGGCTTGAGGCCCTGCGAGAAGCAGCAAAGGGCTCGGAGAATTTGGTGCCTTACATTCTAGATGCGGTGAGAGCCTACGGCACCCTGGGAGAGATCTGCGGGGCCTTGAGGCAAGTCTTCGGGGAGTATAGAGAGCCGGTGGTGATTTGACTTTACTCGATGGCCGAAAGGAGGCGAAGATGGCCAAGAGGATAGAGGTTAAACGAGAGGAGCGCAAATATCAGAACCGAGGGGTGGAGATAGACCTGCCCCAAGTGTACGATGATTTGGAGGCCAGGTGCATAGATGTCATCTACGAGACCTTGAAGCCTTACCCCAGAGCCACCCGCATGTATGAGATAGTGGTGGGGGATCTGGAGGTGCGGGCCAACTGGGACATGGCGGATTATATCGCCGTCGTTAAACTGAACTTCAACGACCATGGCGAAATCCATGCTAAGGTGGCCGCGGCCAGCGCCATCACTATGCTGAAGTTGCTGGTGGAGGCGGGGATAGAGCCCGATGTGGTGACCTCGGGCGCGGGAGACCTGGACGACGCCTTTCTGGTGGTCCTCGCCGGGGCCCTCCTTCACGACTTGGGGAATCAGATCCACAGGGTGGATC
>CAZERB010000340.1:0-1747 GCA_964514645.1 uncultured Anaerolineales bacterium | reverse complement strand
ACTCACAAGCGCGTTCTGTCTCACTTTACATGTTATTACGCAATAGGCTAGGCAATTTTCAAGTTTCCCTCAGATGTGATACAATCTATACCGTGAAGAACCGTCCAGGCGTCATCGATACGCTCTCTCTAGGCTTCAGCGCTATAACTCAGCAGTTGTGGATCCTGGCTATCCCCGTGGCATTAGACCTCTACCTCTGGCTAGGGCCCAGGCTCTCTCCCCTTCCTCTCATCCAACGCCTCTCTCTCTACCTGCCCTCCGCAGGCCCTGACATCCAGTGGCAGGAACTCGTAGGAGGGTTCAACCTCTTCTCCCTCCTCGATTCGGCCATCTTGGGGGTTCCCAGCCTCATGGCCGGAGTGACTGCCGCTTCGCCCCTGGGCCACATGGTCATCGAGATAGATGGCGGCCTCCCATTCCTGGGTTGGGTTCTCATCCTGCTCCCACTCGGTCTCCTCTTAGGCTGCCTATATCTAGGTCTCATCGCCCAAAATGTCCGCGGGAAACCTTACCCCTCTCTTCTCCATCGAATCTGGGGCTACTGGCTGCGCGTTATCCTCCTCCTGCTCATCTTCATAGCGGGCGCTATTCTTCTGGGGCTTCCCCTGGCCATGGGCTTGACTTTGGCTTCCCTCCTCAGCGAAAGCCTGACTGCTATCTTCTCTACCTTGCTTCTGGCGCTTCTCATATGGATATGGTTCTACCTCTTCTTCGCCATAGACGCTATCGTCATCAGCGATGCGGGGCCACTTTCGGCTATCTGGAATAGCATAAATGTGGTGCGGCGCAACTTCTGGTCTGCCCTGGGCTTTATCATCCTCATTAACGTTATCGGCATGGGGCTATCTTTTGTCTGGCGGGCCCTGGGCGCCAACCCCTGGGGGTTAGCCTTGGGAATCACGGGGAACGCTTACGTAGGCAGTGGACTGGCAGCCGCCAGTCTTATCTTCTACCGAGATAGATATACCAGTTGGTTGGAGGAAAGAAGTGGCAGTAGATAGATATGAGGCCACGGATATCGAGATCTTGGAAGGCCGAGAGGCGGTGCGGCGGCGGCCAGGGATGTATATCGGGAGTACCGATCAGCGAGGGCTCCATCACCTGGTCTTCGAAGTGGTCGATAACTCCGTCGATGAGGCCCTGGCCGGGGCTTGCGACAAGATAGAGGTCACTATCCACACCGATAATACGGTGACCGTGGTCGATAACGGCCGTGGCATCCCAGTGGATACCCATCCCCAGATGAACAAGTCAGCCCTGGAGATAGTGCATACCGTCTTGCACGCCGGGGCCAAGTTCGGCGGGGGAGGGTACAAGGTGGCTAGCGGTCTCCACGGTGTGGGGGTCTCCGCAGTCAACGCCCTCTCCGAGTGGCTGGAGGTGGAGGTCAGGCGGAACGGCAAGATCTACCGACAGCGGTACGAAAGAGGGGTGCCCATCACCCCTGTTAAAGTGATCGGCCAGGCGAAAGATACAGGTACCAAGACCACCTTTCTCCCCGATAGAGAGATCCTCCACCCCCTAGACTACAACTTCAACTCCCTAGCCCAGCGCTTCCGAGAGATGGCCTTCCTCACCCGGGGCCTGAAGATCACCCTCAGAGACGAAAGGGAGGACCGAGAACAATCGTTTTATTTCGAAGGCGGCATACAATCTTTCGTCCGCTACCTTAACCGCAACCGCAAGGTGCTGCATGCTGAGCCTATCTATGCGGAGCGGACGGTGGATAGCGCCATCATCGAGATGG
>CAZERB010000339.1:0-1766 GCA_964514645.1 uncultured Anaerolineales bacterium | reverse complement strand
CGGTTTACAGGCTTTGGAGTCCTCCTGGGTGACCAGCCGCCAGATCGAGGCGGCTAGAAGGGCTATCGTCCGTCACGTCAGGCGTGGGGGGAAACTTTGGATCCGTATCTTCCCTGACAAGCCGGTCACCAAGAAGCCGGCGGAGACCAGGATGGGGGGTGGCAAAGGGAGCCTGGACCACTGGGTGGCGGTAGTGAAGGCGGGGAGGATCCTCTTTGAGATCGCCGGAGTGCGAGAAGAGGCAGCCCGAGAGGCGATGCGTCTCGCTTCCCATAAACTCCCCATAAAGACCCAGTTTATCGCTAAGACTGATTCCCTCTTTGGATCGAGGTGACCAAGTGAAGGCTAACGAGATGCGCGCTCTCACCGCTGAAGAGTTGGGGCAGGAGTTGGAACGGTTACGGGAGGAAGCGTTCAACTTCCGCTTCCAGCTGGCGACCAAACAGTTAAGTGATCATAACCGCTTGACCCAGGTGAAGAGAGATATCGCTCGAGCCGAGACCATCTTGAGAGAGAGGGAACTCTTCGGCCCTGAGGAGGAAGCATGAGGGAGCGGAAGAGAAGCATGGTCGGTCGCGTAGTGAGCGATAAGATGGATAAGACAGTGGTAGTAGAGGTGGAGAGGCTACATCGACACCCTCTCTACAAGAAGACGGTGAGGGTGAAGAAGCGGTTTAAGGCTCACGATGCCACAAACGCCTGCCAAGTAGGGGATATGGTACGCATCAAGGAGAGCCGCCCTTTGAGCCGTGAGAAGCGGTGGGTAGTGGAGGAGATCTTAAAAGAGTGACTCGGCAGGGAGGGGAAACCTCCTGTCAGGTTGATCGGCATCAGGAGAGGAAGCGGGGTGATCCAGCAAGAGACGAGACTCAAGGTGGCCGATAACACCGGTGCCCGGGAGATCCTGTGCATCAGAGTTCTAGGCGGCTCCAAGCGACGATATGGAGGCGTAGGGGATATCATTGTGGCCACGGTGAAGCAGGCGATCCCCTCCGGCTCTGTGCGGAAGGGCGATGTGGTGAAGGCGGTTATCGTCCGCACGGCCAAGGAGTATGGACGACCTGACGGTTCTTACATAAAGTTCGACGAGAACGCGGCCGTGTTGTTAGATGAACATAAGAACCCCCGAGGGACCCGCATCTTCGGGCCCGTAGCCCGGGAGTTGCGGGATAAAGGTTTCATGAAGATAGTCTCTCTCGCGCCGGAGGTCTTATAGATGAACCGCATCAAGAAGGGAGACACCGTAGAGGTTCTAAGCGGAGAGTTCCGAGGGGAGAGGGGCGCGGTGCGTATCGTACTCCCTAAAGAAGGGCGGGTGGTGGTGTCGGGCGTTAATTTGGCGAAACGCCACCAAAAGCCTACCGGTCGGGTGCGCACCCAGGCGGGGATCATAGAATTCGAAGCCCCCCTGCGCCTCTCCAACGTGGCTCTGATCTGCCCTCGTTGCAGCCAAAGGACTAAGGTAGCGTTCCAGATCGATGGGGAGGGGAAGAAGTCCCGGCTCTGTAAGAGGTGTGGGGAGCCTGTCGACTGAAGATGGCAGAGATCGTACCTAGGCTGAAGAAGAGGTATAGAGAGGAGATCGTCCCCATCCTGATGAAGCGATTCGGCTACCGGAATGTGATGGAGGTGCCCCGCCTGGAGAAGATCATCGTCAATATCGGCTTGGGAGAGGGAAAGGACGATGCTAAGGCGCTGGACTCCGCTTCCCAGGATGTCGCTACCATCACCGGGCAGAGGCCAGTCATAACCCGGGCCAAAAAGTC
>CAZERB010000338.1:0-1776 GCA_964514645.1 uncultured Anaerolineales bacterium | reverse complement strand
GAAGACAGCAGGGGCGCAGAAGCGCTTAATCGCCTGCCGAGGCAGAGATATCTTCCGGAGGCGTGATCTCCTAGGTCTCTGTGCTCGCGGGCACAGAGACTTTCTATGCTAAGGAGGTGGAATACAATTGGCTATCTCTAGGGAGAAGAAAGAAGAGATCGTAGCCGATCTGGTGGAAAAGTTCTCCCGCTCCCAGGCCCTCATCATGACCGACTATCGAGGGCTGAAGGTGGAGGAGATGAGGGCCCTCCGCAACCGGCTGCGAGAGGAGTCCTGCGGCTATCATGTGGTGAAGAATAGTCTGGTTAAATTGGCTATGGAGAAGATAGGGCTCCCCTTCGAGGAGACACTTTTCCCCGGGCCAACGGCTATCGGCTTCTGTTACGAAGAAGTGGTGGCACCAGCCAAAGCGCTGGTGGACTACGCCAAGGAGACCAAAACCCTCTCCATACGAGGGGGGTTGGTGGGCAGCCAGATTGTCAGCGAAGGGGAGATAATATCCCTTTCTCAACTCCCCTCCCGCAATGAACTTTTGGCCCAAATGATAGCCCAATTACAGGCACCCTTGGTGGGTTTGGTCAACGTCCTATCTGACAGCCTGAGGGCTCTCGTCTACCTCTTGCAGATCAGAGCTGAACAGATGGAACCCCAAGGGTAAACCACAATAATAAGGAGGTGATACGAATGGCTAAGGAGACCAAGAAGACAAAGGAGAAGAAGGCCAAGGAGCCAGAAATTGGTGATATGGAGAAGAAGGCCAGTTCCTTGGCAACCATCGAGCAATTAGTAGAGGCCTACAAAGGTTTGGCCATCGAGGAGAAGGCCAGGTTTTGGGTCGAAGCGGTGAGTCAGACGAACGTCCTGGAACTCAATGCCTCGGTCAAGGGCCTACAACAGGAGTTTGGGATCACCGCTGCTGCTCCGGTGATGGCTGCCGCCATGCCGGGTATGGCCGCAGTTCCCGCCGCTCCTGCCGAAGAGGAGGAGAAGACGCAGTTCGACGTCATCCTCAAGGAGATAGGGGCTCAGAAGATCCAAGTGATCAAGGTAGCGCGGGAACTAACCGGCCTCGGGCTGCGCGAGTCGAAGGATCTGGTCGAGGGCGCGCCCTCTAAGGTAAAAGAGGGGGTGACCAAAGAGGAGGCAGAGGCCGCCAAGGCTAAACTGGAGGGGGCGGGAGCCACGGTGGAGGTCACCTAGGAGTTCCACCAATGACGAAAAGCCATCCTCATTTGTGAGGATGGCTTTGCCCTTTACAGCCCTTCACGGATTGTATCCATAACCGATTCGAAAACCGGCCCCTGAACAAGAGGGCCTCCATCGCTTCTGGCAAGAGGGTTGGTCAAGATAGGGGGGGACGCTCCCTTTGTTGTTGGCGCCTCCTCCAAAGGTACCTCAAGAGGATGAGGGCTCCTAGGAACTCCCCGGCCTCCACTATCTGGCTCCAGCGCAAGGGCCCTAGATAAAGGGTCTCATCTCCGCGGGTGAATTCCAAGACGAACCCTCCCAAAGAGTAAAGGAGAAGGTAGAGAAGGGCTATAAGACCAGGGAAGGGTCGAGGGGTACGCCAAAGCAAGAGGATGAGGAGCATAAATATGAGAAGGCTCAGCCCGCTCATCACTGCCTGAGTGGGGAAGCGGAAAACGGTTACGCCGTAGAGATCGGGCAGTTCATAAGCCCAGGTCCCACGAGCAGGTAGGCCGTAAGCGCAGCCACTCAAGAGACAGCCCACCCAACCGATAGCCTGGCCCAAGGCCAACCCCGGCACCAAAAGGT
>CAZERB010000337.1:0-1788 GCA_964514645.1 uncultured Anaerolineales bacterium | reverse complement strand
CAGCCACTAGGGAGAGGCGAGATGTTTGAGAAACAGATCGGGGTGGACCTGGGTACGGTAAACCTTTTGGTCTATGTGCGGGGCAGAGGGATCGTCATCCAAGAACCCTCAGTAGTGGCTCTCTCCATCAGCGACAACCGCATCGTGGCCATAGGACGGGAAGCCTTGGCTATGGTGGGGCGCACCCCGGAGAGCATCGAAGTACTTCGCCCTATGCGCGACGGCGTCATCGCTGACTACGTGGTCACCGAGGCGATGCTCCGCTATTTCATCTCCGGGATCGTGGGCCGTTTCCGTCTTTTCCGACCAGAGATGATGATCAGCGTCCCCGTAGGGGTAACCAGCGTGGAGAGCCGGGCCGTACATGATGCCGCCATTCAAGCCGGCGCCAAAAACGCCCATCTCATTCCCGAGCCTCTGGCTGCAGCCCTGGGTGCGGGGATGCCCATCCATACACCCACAGGAAACATGGTCATAAACATAGGCGGTGGGACAGCCGAGGCCGCCGTTATTTCCCTGAACGATATCGTAGTTGCTAGGTCGGTTCGTGTGGGGGGAAACCGGGTGGACGAAGCGATCGCCGCTTACCTGAGACGAAAATACAACTTCATGGTAGGGGAGCGCACGGCGGAGGAGATCAAGATCGGGATAGGGAGCGCCATACCCTTAGAAGAGGAACTGACCATGGAGGCCCGGGGACGAGACCAAGTAGCGGGGCTGCCACGGCTCATCCAGATTCACTCTGGAGAGGTAAACGAAGCGATCGCCGAACCCCTGGCGGCTATCGTCTCCGTAGTGAAATCCGTCTTGGAAGAGACCCCGCCCGAATTAGCAGCCGACATCATCGACCGGGGTATGGTGATGACTGGTGGTGGTTCCCTCCTCCGCAATATGGACCGCTACCTCACTAAACAAACCGGCGTCCTGGCCTATCTGGCTGACCAACCGATGGCTTGCGTGGCTCTAGGCGCTGGAAAGGCCCTGGAGAACTATCATCTCCTCAAGAAGAGCCTACCCGGACTCTAGCTCTTCCCTACCACTCCAAGTAGTGGGTCATGCTCTGCAAACCCACCAGGGGATCGATCTGATAGACCTGTACCCCCTCGGGGACATTGAGAGCCACCGGTGCGTAGTTGAGGATAGCCTTTATCCCGGAGGTCACCATAGCCGTAGCCACTTCCTGAGCGTTACTGGCCGGGACAGCGATGATGCCCACCCGCAGACCCATCCGGTTTACAACCTCGGGCAGAAAGGCTACATCCATGATCTCCAGACGACCGACCCTTTTCCCTATCTTCGTTGGATCACCGTCCAAGGCAGCTACCACGTGGAAACCTTCCTTCTTGAAGCCTCCGTAGCGAGCGATAGCGTGCCCTAAGTCGCCTACCCCTACCAAGACCATTCCCCACTCTCTGTCCACCTTCAGGATCTCACGCAGTTTCTGGCGGAGATATCCTACCTGATAGCCAGTTCCCTGCTTCCCGAAGCCACCGAAATAGGAAAGGTCTTTGCGTATCTGGGCGGAACTAATCCCCAATATCTCCCCTAACTCTTGAGAGGTGACCTGCACCCCCTCCTCCAGAGTGGAGAGGGCGCGAAGATATAGGGGTAAACGCTGGACTACGATCCGGGGAACCTTCTTCCTGCCCGCCATCCTCCCCAACCTAAATCTCTCAAGTTTGTGAAAAATGCCACTTATCATAATACCATATTTTTGCCCTTCTGGCAATATGTAATGAGCGAAACAGGGTGCGAACAGAAGTCCAATTATAACAGCGGAAGGGAGGG
>CAZERB010000336.1:0-1789 GCA_964514645.1 uncultured Anaerolineales bacterium | reverse complement strand
CGAGCACTTCTGGCTCTACTTCCCGATTCCTTGCGGCTTCTTCTCCTCGAGCACCCTACCCGCGGCCTGGATGTGGAGTCGGCGTTTTGGGTGTGGGATAGGTTGTTGGAGCGTAGAGAAGAAGGCACAGCCATACTCTTCACCTCCACGGATCTGGACGAGATCTTGGAGCGCAGTGATAGGATCTTGGTCTTTTCAGGGGGAAAGATGCTTGAGGTCTTGGATGCCAGCCAGACGGACGTGCAGCAACTGGGCTACTTGATCGGGGGCAAAAGAGGATGACCTACTCTCAGAGGTTAGTGAATCTGCTCCTTGGTCTGGCTCCTATCGTCTTGGCCTTGATGCTTTCTACCCTCGTTCTAATCGCTGCTGGCGCTCCTCCCTTGGAGGCGTATAAACACCTCTTACAGGGGGCATCAGAGAGCCCAGCCAAGATAGCCGACGTCTTGGTAGTCTGGGTGCCCTTGGTTCTCTGTTCAGCGGGCCTTCTCTTTACCTTCACCGCTGGCCTTTGGAATATCGGCGTTGAGGGCCAGATCATCTTTGGAGTCATATTTGCTACTTGGGTAGCCCGTAACATCTATCTCCCTGCAATTCTATTACTCCCCCTCATGATAGTAGCCGGGATGATTGGAGGTGCCCTCTGGGGTCTCTTGGCCGGGACACTGAAGGTCTACGGGCATGTACATGAAATATTCGCCGGACTGGGCCTGAACTTCATGGCCATGACCACCAACATCTGGTTGATCGCCAAGCCTTGGAGGCCGGAACTAGGGGCCACAATGCAAGGCACTGACCCCTTCCAACCGGCGGCCTGGCTTCCCCGCCTGGCCGGGTTGCGGGTTAGCCCGGTTTCTTTGCTCTTGGCTATCACGGCCGTGGTGGTGGTTTTCTTCATCCTACGAGGCACCTTATGGGGCCTGCAGTTAAAGGCGATAGGCAAGAACGTCCGCTCAGCCTATCTCCTGGGCATAGCCACCAACCGGCATATGCTTTTGTCCTTCGCCCTCTGTGGGGCCCTGGCTGGGCTGGCTGGGGTGGCTCAGGTCTCCGGTGTTTGGGGCAGGGATATACCTCAGATCTCTGGCGGCATCGGCTATCTGGCCCTTTTGGTGGCTATGCTATCCGGCTTTAGGGCTCTAGGGGTGGCCCCCGTGGCCCTCTTCTTCGCCGCCATCGGGGTGGGAGCAGCCCGGCTTCACCTGCGGATGCAACTGGACCCCTCACTGGCAGGCGTTCTGGAGACTGGTCTGGTGCTCTCTGTGTTATTGGTGGCTGGCCTTAGGGCGAGGCTCCTCACATCCAGGGAGGGCTGATGGAGATCGCTTTCTTAATTCGCATCCTGGGTTCGGTATTGGCTGACTCCTCCCCGCTGGTGATAGCCAGCATGGGTGAGACGATCAACGAGAGGGCGGGGGTTATTAACCTCTCCCTGGATGGCTCCATTATGCTCTCGGCCATGAGTGGCTTCGCAGTGGCCTATCTGACCGGAAATGTAGTCTTGGGCTTTTTGGCCGCCATGATGGTTGGAGCCCTTATAGCGCTTCTCATCGCTTTCGCTAGCATTACCCTGCATCAGGACCAAGTGGCGGTGGGCTTTGTGCTCACCCTTCTGGGCGCTGAATTGGCTAACTTCCTGGGAGAGCCTTTTGTTCGTCGACCGGGCCCCAGGGTTCCCCATATGCCCATCCCCCTATTGTCTGATATCCCTGTCATCGGGGAGATATTCTTTCGACATGATATTCTGGTTTACGCCAGTATCGTGCTCATAGTCGTGGTCTGGTTCTGG
>CAZERB010000335.1:0-1806 GCA_964514645.1 uncultured Anaerolineales bacterium | reverse complement strand
TCATCAGTTGCAGAAGCGGCTCCTCCGTCGAATCACCTCGCAACACATAGTCCACCTCCCGCCTAGCCACCAGTTCCTGGTGATAGTAAGAGGCCGAGAAGCCACCCATAATCACCGGGGTCCGGGGATGGTGACGCTTGACGATCCTGGCCACCTCAAGGGCTCCCTGAGCGTGAGGTAACCAGTGGAGGTCGATACCGAAAGCCAAAGGGTCCAAAGAAGCGATAAGCGCCTCAGCATCGAATCCCCTATCCCTGAGCATCCGCACCGCCAGGTTGACGATACGGGTTCGGAAGCCATGCCTTTCTAGGTATTCGGCCAAGGTGGTGAATCCGATGGGGTACATCTCGAAGATAGGGGTAGAGGGCACGAGATCGCTGATGGGGCCATATAGGATCGCCTCTTTGCGGAAATCATATACGCTAGGTGCATGGAGAAGCACCAGGTGGGGCTTAGCCATGGCCGAACCCTTCAAGAAGCACTACAATGACGGAAGAATACCACAGGGGATCGATTGGGACAAGATAGAAAAGGGGAGATGGCTTCCTCCAAAGTTGGGCGGCGGGTTTACTCACCAAGGCGATAGCCAAAGCCTCGGTCGGTGATTATACATTCTGGGTTGCTGGGATCTCTTTCAATCTTACGTCGCAAGTGCCAGATGTACCGCTTCACATAGCCGATATCGACGTACTCGTCGCCCCATACCCTAGCCAGCAACTGCTCATGGGTAACGGTGCGGCCTGCATTTTCCGCCAGACAGACGAGCAACTCGAACTCCGTGGGAGTCAAATCCACGGGCTGGCCTCGCACCGACACCTCCTTGTGATCCACATCCACCACTAGTTCATCGAAGACATAGACGCGAGGCGCTTCAGCCGGTTTCCCCCGCCGAGCGCGGTGGAGCACCGCCCCCATGCGAGCCGTCAGTTCGGCGAAACTGAAAGGTTTAGTTACGTAGTCATCAGCCCCGCACTCGAACCCCTTGACCTTATCCGCCTCCTCTTCCTTGGCGGTGAGCATTATGATCGGCACCTGAGAGACCTCCCTAATACGGAGACAGGTCTCCCAACCGTTCATCCGGGGCAACATCACGTCTAGAATCACCAAGTCGGGCTGATCTTTGTAGACCGATTGCAGCCCATCGATCCCGTTCGTCACCCCTATGAACCGATAGCCAGCCTTCTCCAAAGACTGTCGCAAAAGTCCGAGAAGCGTCCGGTCGTCATCGATTACCAGTATCTTCCCCCTATCCTCCATCCCCTACCTCGAGCGTTGAGCCTTTCTCTTGCTCTTACTATCCGCTAAGGGGAGGGTGAAACTGAAGGTGGAGCCCTTCCCCACGTTGCTCTCCACCCATATCCGACCCCCTTGTGCCTCCACCAAACCTTTCGTTATGTAAAGGCCTAAACCATGCCCATAGGCCTCCCGGGAATCACTGCCGTTGACCCGATGGAACTTCCAGAAGATCCGCTCCTTTTCTTTTCCCGAGATGCCCAGCCCTTTGTCGGTGACAGAGATCACCATCTCCTTCCCATCCGCCTCCGCGGTAACGGTTATCTTCCCTCCTTTAGGGGAGTATTTCACTGCGTTATCTAGGAGGTTAAAGAATATCTGAGCGATCCGATCCTCATCTCCCGACACCCTAGGCAGGCTATCAGCAGGTGGAAGGACAAACTGGTGAAGAGAGGTACTACCCTGAAGGTTCACTACTACCCTCTGCAAGAGGGGGAGGATGTCGACCCTCTCCCGTTTCAAATCCAACTTTCGAGCCTCTATCCGTGAGACATCCAATATCCCCTGAACCAG
>CAZERB010000334.1:0-1808 GCA_964514645.1 uncultured Anaerolineales bacterium | reverse complement strand
TCTTGCTACCTCCGGAGAGCAGGACCATAGTCTTTCCCGCTGACTGGACCACCTTCTTTATCGCCTCTTCTGGGCTGAGGGCCATTTCTTTGTACTCTTTGGGGTATTGATCCTTCCGGCTGGGGTCGTACTCTGGGAAGTTCAATTTGACGCAATCGGCTCCCAGTTCACAAGCCACTCGGGCGGCGTAATCCACGGCGTAGATGCTATCTCGACCCCCTTTGGCCTCTATAGCCTCCCCCCGAGGATAGGACCAGATGATGAGGGGCAGACCGTACCGATCACACTCCTCTCGAATACCGCCCAACTGGATGAAATCCTCACCCTGGGAGGGCGAGCCCACATAGAGGGTATATCCCACGGCGTCGGCTCCCAGGCGGACGGCATCCTCCACCGAGGCAGTCTGGGCGGAGAAGGCGTAAGCCTCGGAGGGGATATTGGTCTTGCCGTTCAGTTTCAGGATTAACGGCACCTCCCCTGCATACCCTCTCATATACTTCTGGGCTAGGCCGATGTGGAAAACGATGCCGGAGAAGCCTCCTTCCTTGGCCAACCGAAGTTGGTATTCTGGATCTTGACTGGATGGGTTGGCAAAGAAATCTCGCGGGCCGTGTTCTAGGCCATGGTCGATGGGCAGGAAAAGCATAGTGCCGTTGCCGGGGCCGTATTTGTATAGCAGCCTGTGGAGCCTAGTTCTCTTGCCCAAACTCAGGTCCAGATCCTTCAAATTAGGTCTCTTACTTGCCATTCTCTACTCCTTTCTTTTTAGCGATATGGCTAGGGGTGTAAGCCAGTTCGCAGAGTCATTATTCGGTCTCTATGACCGCCAGAACGATCTCCCCGGCTACTACCACTACCTCCCTCTGATAGAGTTTCCCTCCCACTCTTGTTTTGAGGGTGTAGATACCCTCCGGCACGTCTCCTAGGACGAAATTCTCCCTCCATTCTTCGTCGGGGTTCACCTCCTCTAGAGGATAGGTGAATATCTCCTGCCAGCGTTGCTCGGGGGATTCATCAAGGTGAACGGTTATCGAGGTTTCAGGGATCGGCTTGCCTTGAGCGTCGATGAGGCGGCCGACGATGATCCCACATCCAGGGAGGGGGCGAAGCCAGAGTTCTGGATTTAAACTCCTATCGTAGGTGTTCTCTGTCCCTCGTACCTCGAAATGTAAGTGGGGGCCGAAGGCTGAGCCAGACATACCGACCCGCCCCACGATCTCTCCCTCCTGAATCACCTGCCCCACCTCAACGTCGATTTGCGAAAGGTGAGCATAGAGGTTATAGAGTTTCTCTCCCCTATACCTTTTCTCCAGTTCTACAATGACCAGTTGGCCATAGAAGTTCGGTTTGGCACCGTAGATCACCTCATCGTCCCGACCAGCCACGATCACTCTCCCGCTAGCCGCGGCGAGGACGGGTATTCCCTCTTCATTTTGGAACTCCACCCCGTGATGGATGCGGTACTTTCCCCCTCCGGTGGAGCCGTAGGGGTAGAAGCGGTCCACATGTTGCTCCCCTTGAGGAGCGATGGGTCTACCCAGCCAGCGATCTTCCTCGGTCACTTCAGGGATGCGCGTAGGGGTCACTGTAGCCGTTGGCGAAGCCATTGGTGTGGCTGTAGAGGTGGGTGGAGGAGTAGGCGTAGGAGATGGCGGGGAGAGAACGAGGCCCTCAATGGAGCGGCTCTGTCCAAAAGCCACTAAGGTGATGGCGCTGGATAGGATGATCGCCCCGGCCACCACGGTGATCATGGCTTTGTGATCCTTGCTCTTCTCACTCATCGCTATCTATCCACAGCCCAACCACAG
>CAZERB010000333.1:0-1810 GCA_964514645.1 uncultured Anaerolineales bacterium | reverse complement strand
TCAAATCCAACTTTCGAGCCTCTATCCGTGAGACATCCAATATCCCCTGAACCAGTCTAGATAGACGGGCGCTCTCCTCGCCTATGACCTCTAACATCTTTTTCTCATCCACCTTTGTACCGCAATCCAGAAGCAACTCCACGGCGCCGCTGATATTGGTGAGAGGAGAACGTAACTCGTGGGAGACCATGGAAACGAACTCCGACTTTAGTCTGTCCAGATCTCGGAGTTCCTCGTTGACCCGCCTCAACTCCTCGTTTCTCTCTTCCAGTTCTTCATAGGCCCGCGCCAACCTCCTGGTCCTCTGCTCCACCTTCTCCTCTAACTCCCTGGTGAGTTGAAGGATCTCCTCTTCGGCCCTCTTCCGATCAGTGATGTCCCTCAGGATGAGAGAACTTCCAATGGCTCTACCCTCCTTATCTCGCAGAAGAGTCTGTGTCAGCTGCACCTTCACCCATCGGCCATCTTTGGCTATCCTCTCCGTCTCGTAATCTCTGATGTAGCCCCCTTTTTCTATCTCCCGGGCTATTAACCTCAACTCGCCGCTCTTCAGGAGCTCTTGAGGGACCAATCGGCTGAAATGCTCCCCTACCATCTCCTCAGCGCGGTAGCCGAAGATCAATTCCGCCCCTCTGTTCCAAGTGCGGATGCTGCCCTCGGTATCCAGGCTGATGATGGCATCAGCCGAGGCGCTGGTGATGCTGGCCAAATATTCCTCCCACTCCTGGATCCTATCCCGGGATCTCTCCTGCTCGGCCAGGGTTCCTCTAAGCCAAGTAAGCATCCACCAGATGGCCAAAGGCCCAACCATCCCGTAGAAGAAAACGCTTAAGAAGAGACTCCATTGGGGCCACCGCTGGCCGGTGAAGGGGCGAAGGAATAACTGTTCCATCAGTACGGCCAGGAAAATAAGGACTGGCAAAGCCCATCGCAAGAGAGAAAGCCAAGGGACGAGGTTTCTCCCCCCTCCTATCGCCCGACGCAACCCTATACCTCCATCCTAATCTCGTTAAATTATACCAACAAAATGGGGAAAGCACCAAATAAGAAGGGGAGGGGCAAAGCCCCTCCCCTCGACGGTCTACTCCCTGGGTAGATCGGCGAGATAGAGTCTCTTACCGCTGAGGATGAATAGCCTCCCCTTTTCCTCATCTACGAAAACGGTACTCAACTCTTGGAAAGCCTCCTCCTCTTCACGGGCGGGACGCAATTGCCGCACGAACCGCCCTTCTTTAGTGAGTTCCACTATACGCCCACTTTCCACCACGTATATATGATTTGTCTCCGGGTTGGTGAAGATGGCTTGGGGGTTCAAGAGCCCCTCTTCCAGCCCCTCAACTACGAAGGGTTCCCGCTCCCCAGCGGTGAATTTCATAATCACTCCCTCGGCCAAGAGAACGTATATATCCCCATCTATAGCCATATCTACTGCGCTCTCGAATTCCGCCTCGACTATGTAATGGAGAGGAGCCGAGTTATAATCCCGCCCGGTGGGCAAGTATTTCAAGATACGCTTAGCCCCTGCATCGAGGAGGTAGAAGTTCCCCTCGAACCCCCCAGCCCTTCGTGGCCCCTGCCAACTAGCGGTCTCCACCACAGAGAGGGAAGAGAGGCCCTTCAAGGGGTCGTACTCCAAAAGAGCGTCGCTCTTCAGGATGAGGAGAGTCCCCCTCTCCCTTCCTCCCCCTGGCTCTAGCCAGACGATGTCTAAGAGCTCCCCTTGCTCTTTTGAATCTATGAGGATCGCTCCCTCCGGGGGAGTCTGGAGGGTGCGGGCGGCTTCCGACCAACGGTATCTATAGAGCCGGTC
>CAZERB010000332.1:0-1810 GCA_964514645.1 uncultured Anaerolineales bacterium | reverse complement strand
CGTAGGGGTAGCCGGGCCCCGCAACCTAGTGAAAACGATGAGGCCTCCGATGCCCAAAAGGCCCAGGATCAAAAGACCCACCAAGCCTAGGGCGATCATGGTAAAGATCCTGTTTTGGCCCAAGCCTGCCAAATCTCTCATCTCCCCCCTCCTTTCAGGTCAGCCAGGAGCTCGTCAAAGAGCTCATCTGGCACCATCGGGTAGGTTGACTTGCGTAAGCCGGGGGACTTCTTTTTGGCCTTGTCTTCTTTGCACATAAGGATCTCCCTTCAAAAGCCAGCCCGCCGGGACAGAGCCAGCCTTGACCTCCTCCAGTAGATTTGATGGCTCGCGATCTAGAGTCGAGAGCGGGTTTCAAATCTTCTAGATCTGAGCCTCAGGTCTGGCAGGTTGGAAACCTACTTTTGTTTTCCTTAAAGGAGTCTGGCCTTTGCGCCAGGCCGGCCATCATAGGTCTGGGCGAACTGCTCCAAAACGTCCCTTTCAATCAGCCACTTGTTGGCAAACTTGTATGCGGGAAGCCTGCCCTGGCGGATCAGCCGCCGGACTGATTCAGGGTGGATGTTCAGCCTCTGGCCTGCTTCTAAGATATCTACGAACGAGTCAAACGGCCTGTCCACGCGCCGCCTCGGATTTATTGAGATGTGAAACACTACAACAATTATACCACAGGGCGGGGAGGTGTCAAGGGGTATTGACAAGGATATCCCCGAGGTTGTGGGATCGAAGTGGTGGATAGCTATTGTCAGCTTAGACGGTTCTTCTTTGGGAAAGGCCGCGGGGTTAGCGAGAGTCTTCCGGCGGCTATTTCCTTGTCCGGCACTTAGGGACTTGGAGTTCTTCGCAGGCTGGAGCCGAAGATTGGGACATGCCCTGAGGAGACAATTTTGTTGCGTGGCCTATGAGGTCCTGGAGTATGACTCTCGAGCTCAAGGATCCGAAGGGAGAGGTGGCGATCCCCAAGAGAATCTGATTAACGAGGATATCTATAGGCTAGAGCCCTCCAAGAGTTCCAAGTTCGCCAAGGGAACGAACACCCTTCCCTTCTCTTCCAGATCCACCTCTACCCCCTCGACTTCAACGCCCCATTCAACCCTCCTCTTCTGGGGAGGAAGGTTCGCCACATAGCCCACCTTGCCTAGATAGGGCTCCCGAACTAATCGCACTAACGCTCCCTCTTTCAGGGCAGGGCCTTCCCCTCTAGGGGGCTCCTCGCCTCGGAGGAAGGGGATGATCACCTGGGGGCGAAGAAGCCTCACCCCATAGGGAGTGCTGACCATGCAGGCCTCGCGGCCAGCATGTTGCTGAAGTAGAGAGAAGAGGGGCCGAGAGATCGGGACCTCGCCAAACCCCTCCATTATCATCACTGGAAAAGAGGGGGAAGAAGCAAACCCTACAAGTGAAGAGGGGAGGCTACCCAGAATCACCCCCCGCACTCCTATCTCCTCTGCTTTTTCCAACCCCTCCTTTGTGGCCCAACTCTCTACTACCACTATCGCCCCATGATACCCCATATCGATCGCTTCGGGAACCAACCTTCCTTCAGGTGCCTCGCCCAAGATCTTCAAGACACCGAAGGCCTCTCCCCCGATGGCCCAGGCCCCTTCCATAATCGCCCCAGAGGTTTCGATCGCTACCCCACGGCTGGAGAATACCTGGGTCACCACGCCTTTGAGATAGGCTCTCAGTTCATAGACGGACGGGGAGAGCTCTAGGAGAAGACGGCCATGAGCCTCGTTCACTATCCTCCCCTCTGCCGGAGCCCGATATAGGCGGCGGAAAGGCCATCTCCCCACCACCGCTATCACCT
>CAZERB010000331.1:0-1813 GCA_964514645.1 uncultured Anaerolineales bacterium | reverse complement strand
ATAAGGGCATGTAGGTATCTCAGGGCATTTTGTAGATAGGCTTCCGGCGCCGTGGCTGCATGGAACCACAGGCCCTCGTCCTCCGCCTGTTGGTTTACGGCCTTCTCCAGCACCTCGATACGCTCCTGTAACTGCTTCACCACCTCGGGCAGGAATACCTCGCCCTCGGCATCCATCCTCACTTCCATACGCTCACCTCTTAATCAAAGGCTTGTGCCTAACCCATCATATGCCAGGTTTTCTTGTCAAATTCGAAGGTTCCTGACTCAATGTGAAAATATGTCTTGAGAATCCCTCATCCCCGACCTCCAGCCTGCATGCCGCTTGGCGCATCTCCTCTACTTCCCTATAGCCATGCCCGTGGGGTCAATCTCGCGGAGGATACGACGCTCTTCGGGCGTGGGAGGCTCGGTAACTCCCACGTTCCGGGGGATTATTATCTCAAATCCACTGTTATTCTGCACATCCTCTACGGTGACACCAGGGTGCAAAGCCATGAGTCTGAGCCTCTTGCTTTCCTCGTGAAAATCGTAAACCGCTAGTTGGGTTATGACTCGGTAGGGGCCGGTATCCTGGGGCAAGCCGGCCCTTTCCCTGGCCCCAGGGCCATCAAGATAGCCGGGGGTGGTGATGAAGCCTACCTTCTCCACAAAGCGGCGCGCATCTTGACGCATAATGATGATGGTCCGCCAGCAGGAGGAGCCTACATCGTTGGCTCCTCCGGAGCCTGGCAGTCGAACCTTTGGGGCGTCGTGATCGCCGATGACGGTAGTGTTAATGTTGCCGTAGGCGTCAATCATGGCTGCGCCCAGGAAGCCATAGTCCATGTATCCTCCCTGGCAGAGGGACATGACATCGTGCATGCTGGAGGCGGCCACCGCCTTGTGGAAGGTGCGAGAGTCGCCAACGGAGATGGGGAGGACCGGAACCTGGGGGCCCATACCCCCGGCCTCGAAGATGATAAGGAGGTTGGGAGCATGGGTCCTCTGGGCGAGCATGACGGCGACCATAGGCAGTCCGGTGCCCACAAAGACGGATTTCCTATCTTCCAGCATCCTGGCGGCCACGCAGGCCAGGAGTTCGGTGGGGGTGTACTTTTCCCTCATCTCCCCTCCTTCTTCAGCCAAGGGGCTTTCATAGGTTCTTCCAACCGCTCCACTCGCTCCAGATACGCCAGTTTCTCCTCTCCGCCTACTAGTTCCAGATATCCAGCGAAGTCATCTACGCTGTAGACATACTTCTGGAAATATTCTTGGGCTCCCTCCTCGGTCTTGGAGAGTTGGAGCCATTCGCCGATATGCTCTTCGTCGAAGAAGTAGAGGTAAGGCATCTGGCAAGGGTGAGCGCCGTAGGGCACCTCGCAGACGGCGTCAACCACAAAGAAGGGGATGGCCGTGCGGTGAGGTTGGGCTCGTATGACCTCGTTATCTACGATCTTTTCCGTGGTGATGACCACCCGCCGTGCCGCTCGGGCTAGTTCGAAATCTTCGATGATGGTGCCGTCGATCTGAACGTTTCCGTAAATATCGCAGCGGGGGACGTGGAAGAAGGCTACATCGGGGTAGGCGGCGGGGATGAGGCAGATCGGCTTCCCGCTGAAGGGGTCCTTCACCACCTTAGCAGAGGAATATTTGAGGGTGTCAGTGCCTAGCAAGCTTCGGGAGGGGATGAAGGGGAGCCCCATCATCCCAGCCAGGAACCGCCACTGATAGCCAGCGTTTGAGGTCTCGGCTATCACTTGGCATTGGCCGCTCTCCACCGCTCGCCGTCCAGCCGGGGAGAGGCCGCGCAACTCATGGCCGAAGCAGTAGGC
>CAZERB010000330.1:0-1814 GCA_964514645.1 uncultured Anaerolineales bacterium | reverse complement strand
CTAAGAACGGGAATAGTAAGCGCGGGTGAAGGCGCAGAGAGTCGGGGATGAGGTGAGAGCCCGATGCTGGAGCCTACGCCGAATGGGCCCGGGAGTCGCGGGTTGAACGTGACCCAAGCGGTCACCAGTAGACTTCGCCGGATGTCGCTACCGTTATCTAGGCTGAGGATATCGGATCGATAGATCCAGTATCCGCTATGAGTGGGGCTGGCTAACCCGCCTTTCGTGGCGGGTTTTTTGCTAAGCCCAAGAAGGGTGGCACCGCGAGGAGAACCCCCGTCCCTTTGGGATGGGGGTTTTTGAATTAGGGGCGCTCGTCTAGAAAGGAGGGGTTATGAAGAGATAAGGGGTAGAACAGTGATTATAGTTTCAGAAAGGAGGATAGTGATGGAAGAGACCAAGATCTTTTTGCCTGAGGCGGAGATACCGACCCGCTGGTACAACATACTACCCGATTTGCCCTCCCCACCGCCTCCCTACTTGCACCCTATCACCCTTAAGCCTATGGGGCCTGACGATCTTGCACCCGTCTTCCCCATGGAACTCATCAAGCAGGAGGTCAGCCAGGAGCGATGGATTGAGATCCCGGAGCCGGTGCGCGAGATATACAGGCTCTGGCGTCCCACGCCCCTCTATCGGGCTCACCGTTGGGAGAAGGCACTGGATACCCCAGCCAGGATCTATTACAAATGGGAGGGCGTTAGCCCGCCGGGAAGCCATAAGCCCAATACCGCCATAGCCCAGGCCTACTACAACAAAATGGAGGGACAAACGCGCCTAACCACGGAGACCGGTGCCGGCCAGTGGGGGAGTGCCCTGGCCTTCGCTTGCAACCTCTTTGGCATGGAGTGCAAGGTCTACATGGTGAAGGTCAGTTACCACCAGAAGCCGTATCGCCGCATCCTGATGGAGACCTGGGGCGCTGAGGTGGTACCCAGCCCCAGCCAAGACACCAACGCCGGCCGGGCGATCTTAGCCCAGGACCCTGACTCGCCCGGCAGTCTGGGCATCGCCATCAGCGAGGCCTTGGAGGACGCCGTCACCACCGAGGGGACCAAATATTCCTTGGGCAGCGTGGTCAACCACGTCCTCTTGCACCAGACGGTGGTGGGCCTGGAAGCGAAGAAGCAGTTCGAACTGGTGGGCGACTACCCCGACATCCTAGTGGGCTGTATCGGTGGGGGCAGCAACTTCGCCGGCTTCTTCTTGCCTTTCATGAAAGATAAACTCGATGGCACCAAGCCGGATCTGCGCATCGTCTGCGCTGAGCCCATGGCTTGCCCCAGCCTGACCAAGGGCCTCTACGCCTACGACTGGGGTGATACGGCCAAGATGGGGCCCGTGGCCAAGATGCACACCTTGGGTCACACCTTTGTCCCCGCTCCTATCCATGCTGGAGGGTTGCGCTATCACGGTATGGCGCCTATCATCTGTGTCCTCTATGACCAGAAGTTGGTTGAGGCCGTGGCCCTTTATCAGAACCCCGTCTTCGCAGCGGCGGTCGATTTTGCCCAGGTGGAGGGCTTTATCCCCGCGCCCGAGTCGGCTCATGCCATCAAGGCGGTGATGGAAGAGGCTCTCAAATGTCGGGAGGCTGGCGAGTCGAAGGTGATCGCCTTCAATTTCAGCGGTCACGGCCACTTCGACCTGGCGGCCTATGAGGCCTATCTGGCTGGCCAACTGGAAGACTATGAGTACCCCGATGAGAAGGTGAAGGAGGCGCTCAAAGATCTGCCCAAGGTCGCGGTGTAGTGTGTTCGACATCCTAGGGAAAGATGCCCAGGTGCAACCCCCGTGTTCACCCCCTGTCCTTG
>CAZERB010000329.1:0-1815 GCA_964514645.1 uncultured Anaerolineales bacterium | reverse complement strand
AAGAAGAACCTCTTGGCCCAGAGCGATACATAAACCAGGCTTATCAACACCGGCACCTCGATGAGAGGGCCTACAACGGTGGCCAGTGCTTGTCCTGAATTGATGCCGTAGACCCCTACCGCGACAGCGATGGCCAACTCGAAATTGTTGCTGGCCGCAGTGAAGGAGAGGGTAACCGTCTGCGGATAGACGAACCTGAGCGCCCAGGAGATGAGGTAAGAAACCACGAACATCAGCAGGAAGTAAGCCACCAGGGGGATGGCGATGCGCAACACATCCCCGGGCAGGGTCAGGATATACTCCCCCTTCATAGAGAACATGACCACGATGGTGAATAGTAACCCTACGATAGCCGTAGGGCTGAGTTTGGGCACGAACCTCTCCTCGTACCACTCCTTGCCTTTGCGGCTCATCAAGATGAAGCGGGTGATGATGCCAGCGATCAAGGGGATGCCCAGGAAGATGAAGACGCTGCGAGCGATGTCCATCATGGAGATACGGACGATAGCGGCCGCCTCAGGGCCGGCGACCC
Organism: uncultured Anaerolineales bacterium; assembly: GCA_964514645.1. Taxonomy (GTDB): domain Bacteria; phylum Chloroflexota; class Anaerolineae; order UBA7937; family UBA7937; genus UBA7937. The sequence continues at coordinate 1,283 of CAZERB010000329.1, read as the reverse complement.
AGGAAGAGGCTACGGTGAGGTAGAAGTAGGCCAGCACCGAGTAGAAGAGGACCTGAAAGACCGAGTTCAGAGCCACCAAGATGGCACAGTACTCGTTATCGCCGCCGGCCAACATGTTCCAGATGAGGACCATAGCGATGCACCGGGCCAACCCTACGATAATCAGCCCCTCCCGATATTCGGGCAGGTCGGGCAGGAATAACCAAGCCAGGGCGAACATGATCGCCGGGCCGATGACCCAGTTTTGAATCACCGATACCCCGAACATCTTCCAGGCCGTGGCTACTTTGGAGAGTTCTTCGTATTTCACCTTGGCCAATACAGGGTACATCATCCACAAGAGCCCTATGGCGATGGGCAAGGAGACGGTATCGATGCGCAAGGCATCGAAGACCTCCGCGATGCCGGGAAAGATATACCCCGCCACCACCCCCACGGCCATAGCCAGGAATATCCAAAAAGGGAGAAAGCGATCCAGGAGAGAGAGCCTGGCGACGACGCTCGCTGCCCCTGCCGGTCTGGCCTCTGTTGTTGCCTCTGTCATTTGGAATGACCTCCTTGTTCAGATGTCTGGCCTAGGTCGCTACCTTTTTCATCACCTCGACTGAGGTCAGGTTCGACTTCGTATTCTCTGGCTTTATCTTCCTTCTCCAAAGCCTCCTTGAGCCAGGAGATGACTTCCTTTATGGAAGGTATGCGTCCGGCGCAGACTAACTCCTCGTTTATCACCAAGCCCGGCGTGTACATGATGGGGTATTTCCGCATCTCAACGTAATCGGTGATGTGCTGGATGGTGGCTTCTACATCTAACATCTCCAGGGCATCCACGGCAATTTGCTCCACGAGATAGCAGTTGAGACAGCCTGGCCCCAAAACCTTGATGTGCAGCATAGTCCTCCTTTTGAAATCTGACACATATTTAGGCGACGGAGGTCAGACTATGGTGATCTCCGGCTCCACGATCACTGCCCCTTTGATAGAATTGGCAACAAGACTGTATTTGGTCGCCGATTGCAGAGCCCGTCTCACACGTCTCTCATCGGCGTCTCTAACCTTTATCTTGGGCCATAGAGTTACCTTGGTGAAGATCTCCGTCCGGTCTAACTCTATCTTCTTCTCCCCCTCGGCCTTGCACTCATAGGAGATTAGATCGATCTTGAACCTCTCTACTGCCCAAAGGAACATCATCATCACACACATATTGGCTGCAGCCACGAAGGCATCCTCAGGGGTCATAACCCCGTCATGGCCATGTAGGTCGGGAGGAGCCGAAAACTCCATCT
>CAZERB010000328.1:0-1822 GCA_964514645.1 uncultured Anaerolineales bacterium | reverse complement strand
TGGACGAGCCCCTCTCTTGCGTGGAGTTCCTAAGCGATGGGACGCTCCTCACCCTGGTGGGGGATAGTCACATCTTGGAGGAGGTGGGAGGGAGACGGTTCCGCATCTCGGCTGCCAGTTTCTTCCAGGTAAATACCGAGCAACTAGAGCGACTCATAGAGGTAGTGCGGGGGTATCTGGCCCCGCAAGGTCACGAGACTCTCCTCGACGCCTATTGTGGGGTAGGAATTTTTGGTCTATCCCTGGCGGGGGAGGTGGGCCAGGTAATAGGCATCGAGGAGAGCGATAGCGCCCTCGCCGACGCCCGGTCCAACGCCCAGTACGAAAGTATCCCTGCGGGAGAGGGGGAAAAGGTAGAATTCATCGCAGGGCGGGTGGAAGATACCCTGCCTGAGTTGGTGAAGGTCGATGTAGCCATCCTCGATCCTCCCCGCCAAGGCTGCGCAAGGGAGGCCATCATCCACCTGGTGAGGCTTGCTCCCGCCAAGATCGTCTACATCTCCTGCGACCCGGCCACCTTGGCCCGGGATACCAAGCGTCTGAGGGAGGGTGGCTACCATCTGGTCGAAGTCCAACCCGTGGATATGTTCCCCCAGACCTATCATATAGAAGCCGTAGCCCTTCTAGAGCGGTCGACCTCTTGACATCCACTCCACGGGAAATTATATTTTTGGTTGCCTACTTTGTATTTATTCTTCTGGAGGTTCAGTGGCTGTAAAGCGGATCTTGCAGGCTGATGAGATGATAGTTCAAAAGAAGGCTAAGAAGGTAAGGGATTTTGGCCCTTCCCTTAAGGCTCTGGTGGACGATATGGTGGAAACGATGCACGCCGCCCCAGGGATCGGGCTGGCGGCTCCCCAAATCGGCGTTCCCTTACGGGTTATCATGGTCGAGTTGTCTCAAGTGGAGGGAGAAGGAGACCCGCAGCGAGGGAAACTCTTCGTCATCTGTAACCCCGAAGTGGTGAAATCGTGGAGGGAGGAGGAGGGAGACGAGGGGTGTCTATCCCTGCCCGGCTATGTGGGGGAAGTGAAGCGAGCGAGCAGGGTGACGGTGAAAGGCCAAGATCTCAAGGGCAAAAAGATCAGGGTTAAAGCCCAAGGCCTTTTGGCCCGGGCCTTGCAGCATGAGATAGACCATCTTAACGGAATGCTTTTCACCGCTCGATTGGAAAGTATAGATAAACTCCGCCGGCTGGAAAAGGCTCAAGAAGAAACGGAGTTGGCTATTTAGCCTTTCTGAAAGGCTATCTATTCAGAGGCCTTTTCGCTCTCTCGTTTCTCCTCGAGGGGTACCTCTTGCTGGGGGAGAGGGGGTTGCGCCAAGTCTTCCTCGCTCTGAAGGAATTTACGGTATAGGTATCCTCCCAGGATGCGTGCGCTGCCGAGCACCGGAGCCGCCAAGAAGATGCCTAGGATCCCCCCTACCATCGCCCCCCCGATAGTCCCCACGATGACCACCACCGGATGGAGGTTGACACTCCTTCCGATGATGCGGGGCACCAAGAAGTTGTTCTCCACCTGTTGAATGGCCACGTAGAGGCCAGCCACCAGAAGAGCGAACCAGCCGTTGCTCAAAGCGAGATGTTCTGATCCTAAGAAGAAGGCTAGGGCCACAGCCGGCAAGGCAGCCAAGGCAGGCCCCAAGTTTGGGATTATCTCCAAGATCCCGGCTAATATACCTAGGAGCAAGGCGTTCTTCACCCCCACGATCCACATGGTGAGCGCGGTGATGCCCCCCACTGCCGAGGAGAGGATGATTTGACCACGGAGGAAGGAGTCCCATATCTCGCCTATCTCCTTCATCAGTTGGCTCAACTCTT
>CAZERB010000327.1:0-1828 GCA_964514645.1 uncultured Anaerolineales bacterium | reverse complement strand
CCGGGCCAGAAGTAGAGAGGATCAGCCCCAGGATAGTCAGAGCCGAGAACAGTGCTCTTTTCATCTTGCGCCTCCTTCGTAGGTAGGGCTCTCTTGCCTAGTACGACGGCGAAGGGGGTATAATGGTTCCACAAGGAGCGTCAGAGGCGAAGCCCATTTCAAAGTGGTGTCAGGAGTTAACTTCTGACACCACTAAATCGCCTATATCCAGAACTGTCCCAGGAATAACAAAGAGAGCAAATGAGAATCCCTGCGATTAAATCCAAGTTGGGAGCAGTCATCCTCATCGGTGTGGCTGTGCTGACGGTCTATTGGCTGGTCATGCCCTTCTATGAGCGATGGCCGTTCAGTTGGTCGGGGGCGTGGCAGTGGCTGGGCTGGCTAGTGGCCCTGGGGGCAATGCTACTGATGGAGAGCGCGGAATGGGCCCTGGCCACTCGTGGACAGGGGTCGGGGTTTCCCTTTGACCCCCCACGCCAGTTGGTGGCCAACGGCCCGTACCTTTGGGTGAGGAATCCCATATACCTGGCGGCCTTTGCCTCTATATTGAGCGTGGCCTTTTTCCTAGAATCGCTAGGATTTCTAGTGCTGGCACTTATATTTCTCGTGGCCATGCACCCATATGTCGTGTACGTAGAGGAGCCGCGGCTGGAGCAAAGGTTCGGGGAGAGTTATCGGGAGTACAAACGCCTTGTGCCGCGCTGGATACCGCGCCGCCCAAGGACGCCGGACATCCTTGAAGGGGAGAAAGAATAATGACCGAGAAATCAATAATCATCATCGGGGCCGGGCTGGCTGCTGACTCCGGATGTGGTCATGACCGTTATAGAGAGGACCCTGCCGGGCCTGGGCAATTTCTATATGGCTGGCCAATGGGTGATGCCCGGTGGAGGTGTCCCTCCCTGCCTCTATTCCGGCCGCCACGTGGTACAGATCCTCTGCCGCCGAGACGGGAAGCCATTTTCGACGACCTTGCCGTGACTTTCAAAGTGGTAATTGCGGTATTATGGCAAGAACTATGGATGGGCCATGCGCTTTCGTAAAAGTGGCAAGGCCCTCTTGTCACTCTATCCAAGACAAAATGGTTTTACAGCCCAAGTTGTGCTCAGTGAGCCTGATATACAGCAGGCTCTTCTCCTGAAACTGGGGAAAACTCTCTGCAAGCCATTGAAGCGGCACATCCATATCCCGAGGGACGCTGGCTATTCATTGAAATCCAATCGAATAAAGATATAGATGACCTCAAACGACTTCTAGGCTTTAAGGAGCGTCCGGTAAAGCGTTGATGTATTTCAAAGCGGTATCGGGAGTTAACTCTGACACCACAAAAAGCCACCCTATCTCTTCACGGGTGGCTTACAATTTGGGCTAGTGCCTGTTTTTTGATTATTTCTCCAAGTTGAAGGTCAGACTGGTGATGTACCAGCGCCCCTCGATCTTAGCGAAGGTCCACTTATCACCCTTGGGAGCCATATCCACGCCGATGGTGGTGGTAGTAGTGGCCGCGGCGGTATCCCCACTGATGGTCAGTTCCACGTCCGGGTGAGCCGCCTGGGTGGGGAAAGATTGGAAGATGACCAGATACCTCTCCTTGATAGCCTCCGCTCCCTTCCAGACCAGATCATCGCTAGGGTCATCGGGGGTATGGTTGGCGTCGGTTACCACCCCATCAGGAGCCCAGAGGTCCATCAAGCGGTCTATATCCTGTTGCACTACCCCTTCTGCCTCAGCAGCCAGGAGTTGCAGTATCGCCTCCTCGTCGCTGGCAGGGATGGGGGTATCGGTGCCGCGAGGCTTGGGCGTGGCGGCCAAAGGAGCCACAGACGGT
>CAZERB010000326.1:0-1835 GCA_964514645.1 uncultured Anaerolineales bacterium | reverse complement strand
TTATTTGCCTAATGCCCAAACGTCTGCTTCCAAAGGTGTCTTCTTGACAGGTGTTCCCTCCTCGTATATCCTTCCTCGGGGGTGAAGTTGTTCTTCGATGAGGCTAAGATCTACGTGCAAGCGGGAACGGGCGGCAACGGCTGCGTCAGTTTTCGCCGAGAGAAATATGTCCCCCTCGGAGGACCAGACGGAGGTAACGGTGGTCGAGGAGGTAACATCTATCTGGTGGTCGACCCCCATCAGAACAGCCTCATCAACTTCCGGAAGCGCCATCATTTCAAAGCCGACCGAGGCGATCATGGGAAGGGGAAAAATCAACAAGGGAAGGCTGGAAAGGACCTGGAGATCGGCGTCCCTCCTGGGACAGTGGTGCGCGACGCCGAGACGAAAGAACATCTGACTGATCTGATTGAAGAAGGAGAGAAGGCTCTAGTGGCTCGTGGGGGGCAAGGGGGAAGGGGAAACGCCGCCTTCGCCACCCCCACTAACCAGGCCCCTCGCCTCGCCGAACGGGGAGAACCGGGCGAGGAACGGTGGCTGTTTTTGGAGTTGAAACTGATCGCCGATGTGGGCATCATAGGCTGCCCCAACGCCGGAAAATCGACCCTCCTCTCCGTCTGCACCGCTGCCCGTCCCAAGATCGCCGACTACCCCTTCACTACCCTGGCCCCCAACCTAGGGATCGTGGACCTTGACGACACCTCCTTTGTCCTCGTCGATATACCTGGCCTCATAGAGGGAGCCCATCAAGGGAAGGGGTTAGGGCACGATTTTCTGCGCCATATCGAGCGGACAAGGGTCCTAATCCACCTCCTCGACGGGGCTTCCAATGACCCTCTCAAGGATCACGAGGATATAAACAGAGAATTGGCTCTCTTCAACCCTGCCTTGGCCCGAAAGCCGCAACTAGTGGCTCTCAACAAACTGGATCTCCCCCAAGCCCAAAAGGTCTGGCTTGCCCTGCAAGGAGAGATGAAGCGACGAGGGGTGGAGATCCTGGCCATATCCGCCCTCACCGGCCAGGGGGTGAGTGAACTCCTCTATCGAGCAGCCCAACTCCTAGAGGAGGCTCCCCCTGAACCTGAGAGGGAGGAAGTGGCCATCTTTCGCCTCCCGGAAGAAGAGTTTACAGTACACCACGAGAACGGAGGTTTCCGGGTACGAGGCAAGAGGGTGGAGCGAGCGGTGGCTATGACCGATTGGCAGTACAGAGAGGCGATCGAGAAACTCCACCGGGAGTTGGAGGCCATGGGGGTGACCCAGGCCCTGGAGGAAGCGGGAGTCCAACCGGGGGATACCGTCTACATAGGAGATATGGAACTCGAATGGTGGGTATAGGAAGGATCGGGATCCTAGGAGGAACCTTCGACCCTATCCATTATGGTCACCTAGCCGCAGCCGAGGAGGCGCGAGCCAAACTAAGCCTGCGAGAGGTCATTTTCGTGGTGGCCGGGCTCCCGCCACATAAGTTAGATGAAGAGATAACCCCGGCAGAAGATCGGTACGCCATGGTGGAGTTGGCTATCGCCTCTAACCCCCACTTCTCTCTCTCCCGCATCGATATCGACCGGCCCGGCCCCTCCTATACCGTGGATACTATCGCCCTCCTGCGACAAAAGTGGACGGAGGAGATATATTTTATTATGGGGATGGACTCTCTCATGGAGATCGCCACCTGGCACCAGCCCCAGAGGTTGATCCAACTTTGTCGCTTGGTGGCGGTGGAGAGGCTCGGCTTCACTCCCGATCTAGAGAGGTTAGAGGTAGCCATCCCGGGGATCACCGCTCGCACAGAGATAATAGATATGCCCCAGATGGAGATCTCCTCCACAGAC
>CAZERB010000325.1:0-1836 GCA_964514645.1 uncultured Anaerolineales bacterium | reverse complement strand
TATGTCACCAACGGCTATATGACCGAAAAGGCTCTTAACCTCCTGATAGAGGCCAGCCTCGATGGTATGAACGTGGACCTCAAAGGCTCAAAGGAGGTGGTGAGGAAATACTGCAAGGCCGATGTGGAGGTGGTTTGGCGGAACGGTCGCCTAGCCAAGGAAAGAGGGGTGCATCTGGAGGTCACCACCTTAGTGATACCGGGGGTGAACGACGATGAGGAGGGGCTAAGGGCCATCGCCGCCCGCATCCGTGACCAATTAGGAGAAGAGACCCCCTGGCATCTGAGCGGCTATTACCCGGCTTACCGGTTCCACCAGCCCCCTACCCCCCTCGTCACCCTGGAGAGGGGGTGGGAGATAGGCAAGAAAGAGGGCCTCAGGTACGTCTATCTAGGGAATGTGCCAGGACATCGGTACGAGAATACCTATTGTCCCCACTGTGGAGAACTACTCATTCAACGGCATGGTCTATGGGTGGCCGCCTACCGAATCCAAGAAGGGAGATGTCCTCAGTGCGGGAGGGCGATACCGATAGTAGGGGAGTTCACCACCCAGGGGGTTCCTCTCTCCTGATCCTGCTCCACCAGAAGATAACCCTTCGCCTCAGACGGCGCAAGAGAGACCTAAGCCTAGCCCATCGGTAGCGCAACAGACGCCAGAGGCGTCCTCGGCGAGGTGGTGTGGGTGCGGGCGGAGGAGGCTGCCACTTTACCACCGCTGCCGCCCAAGTTAGGCCAGCGCCAAAGCCCACCAGAACCAGATGGTCCCCAGGCTTCAAACGTTCCTGTTCGATCGCCTCGCAGAAGGCGATGGGGATCGAGGCAGCAGAGGTGTTGCCGTACTTCTCCACGTTAACGAAGACCCGCTCCATAGGAAGCCTCAGCTCCTTGGCGGCGGAGAGGATGATCCGTAGATTCGCTTGGTGAGGAATGAAGAGGTCGATATCAGCGGTGGTCAGTTTGGCCGCACGGAGCGCTTCTCTGGTGGCTTTGCTCATGACGCGGGAGGCGAAACGAAAGACCTCCCGCCCCCTCATCTGCACGAAGTGGAGCCTACGGGTTACCGTGTCCATGTTCGCTGGCTGACGGCTCCCTCCAGCAGGGACTATAAGGAGTTGACCTCCGGAGCCATCGGCTCCCAGGACGAAAGAGAGCACCCCTCCTGGGACATCGCTGGCCTGGAGGAGGAAGGCCCCCGCTCCGTCTCCAAAGAGGATACAGGTAGCGCGGTCGGTCCAATCTAAGACGCGGGAGAGGGTTTCAGAGCCGATGACCAGGATATGCTCGTATGCTCCGGTGGCGATCATCTGGCTGGCTATACTGAGGGCGTAGACGAAGCCAGCACAGCCCGCCTCTAGGTCAAAGGCCCCAGCACGTGTAGTCCCTAGGGCGTCTTGCACCAAACAGGCTGTGGCAGGGAAGGGGTAGTCGGGGGTGGCAGTAGAGACGATGATGAGGTCTACTTCTCGGGGGTCTATGTTAGCCACCTTGAGGGCCTCCTGCGCGGCCCTCAAAGCCATGGTGAAGGTCGATTCTTTGGGCCCGGCGATCCGCCGCTCCGATACCCCCGTGCGGGCCAGGATCCATTCATCGGAGGTATCCACTAACTCTGCCAGATCGTTGTTGGTGAGGATCTTATCTGGGACGTACTTTCCCCAGCCCACGATGTGCGCATATCTGGGCAAGTCTCTCCCGCCTCCTACGGATCAGAGAAGCGCCGTAGCCGCTCAAATCAGGGTCGGATGTGGCAACCTTGGAAAACCTTTTTTCAGTATAACACAGAAGCTGTAAGGTGGGTACGAAGAGAGGGCTTAGTGCGCAACCCTGTATGGTGGTA
>CAZERB010000324.1:0-1847 GCA_964514645.1 uncultured Anaerolineales bacterium | reverse complement strand
ATCCGCAACCCCGACGACGCCTGGTTCATTGAGTACCTTGCGCCCTACTATATCATCACCAGGGATAACCAGTACCTTTTCGCCAGCACTCAGGCTGGACGGCGGCCCGATCGAGTCTTCTACATGGTGCCGGAGGGGTACAGGCTGGGCAAGAGGCAACGGCCGTTCGACCGGGAGATCGGCCGCAGGCTCTATGATATTGTCAAGCGCTACCTCAAGGGCTGCAAAGTGCTGGTACAGGAGGGGATCCAGGGGGAGGTGGGCTATAAGAGTGGCCTGCGTATCATCTTCAGCCTACAGAACCCTCACACTGCTTACATCGCCTGGATGGGACTGAAGATGGTCTATCCGCCAGAGGAGGGCATGGGGGTGCAATGCTGGAACTATATAGTGCCTGAGCGGTTGCCCGATGACGTGGTGGCTGAAATCTGTGCCTTCTGGCCGGAGTTCGATCCTGATGAGCCTTTGACCCTCTACGACCTGACGGAGATGGAGCGGGATGTGCGGCGGGTGATGAGCCTACGGGTAGATTATTTCGGTGGTGCCTTCAAGAAGCCGAACTTGACCCTGGTCTGGAACCGAGGCGAAAGCGAGGGGTTCATCTCCTATCATGGCGGTGCCACCGAGGACCGCATCTTGAAAGGCCTTTCCGGCACGGGCAAGACGACCCTCACCGTTGGGCCGAGTCTGCAACAGGACGATGCTTGTTTAGGCCAGCCTTACTATGAGCATGGTAAGATAACCAAGGTGCAGCTCATCGGCCTGGAGGCGGCTAGTTTCGCCAAGTCGGAGGGGTTGGTGGAGAACAGCCCCGAGTGGCCTGGCTTGATGAAGTCGGGGGAGACCAACGCCGATGGCTCGCACCCTATCGTTTTGGCTATGAACATCGACTGTGAAGGGGTTGAGTATCGTCTGGAAGAGATCGCCGGCTACATGGTTAAGGTCCCACGCCAGATACCGGGCGAGGAGATCGGCTCTCTCCAGTGCACGCGCTACGCCAAGAGCAGCACCACCAACGGACGTTTCATCTTCAAGTTCTCGGAGGTCAACCCTGATTGGGCGCCTAGTCTGACCAAATGGCTCAAGAGCGAATGTCTCTCCTTCCGCCGCTTCGACGTGATGGAGCCCATCTTCCGGGTCATCGACCCAGCGATGGCCGTGGCCTTGGATTCAGCGTGCGAGTCGGTAATCACCTCCGCTGTAGCAGGCAAGGTACCGGGCACTCGCGTTCGCTCCTACGCTGCCACCGACTTCATGGTGGGGGAGCAATCGCGTCAGGCGCTGGCCAAGTTAAGGATGTACTCTGATTTGGGGCTGGGGCCTGATGGTAGGCTACTCTTCTTCATCGTCAATACCGGCTACGTAGGCGAGTACGACATTGAGGGTAGGCAGATCCGTGTGTTGGATGAGAAAGGCAAGCCTATCATTAGGATAGATGAGGCCACCGGCCTGCCAGATTTGGACGCTCAGGGTAACCCACGCTACGTGGGTCACGGCGAAAAGATTAGGGTAGCCGATTCCAAGAGGTTGGTGGATCTGGTGGAGCACCGCAAGATTAAGAAGTGGATCACCCACCCGGTCTTCGGCTACCTGATCCCTGAGCCTAGGGAGTTGGAGGAGAGACATGGGATGGCCGACTTCCGCAAGCGGTTCAACCTGCTGCGCTTCTATAGCCCCGAGCAGATTATCGAGTTCTTCAAGCGGGATATCGCTGAGCGGACAGACTTCTTGCGCACCCTCTTCGCCGGACAGACCGGCGAAGCGGACTTGAAGCCGGTGATCGAGGTGTGGGAGCGATACGAGATCCCGGACCCAGAAGCGATTAGGACTTTCTACGAGGAGCATTA
>CAZERB010000323.1:0-1848 GCA_964514645.1 uncultured Anaerolineales bacterium | reverse complement strand
ATCATCTTCTATCCTTCCTTGTCCATCTCGAACTCCCAGAGTGGGCTGCCATTTTCTACCCGCAGAGCGTATACCTTGCCCTCGTAAGAACTGAAATATAAGGTCTTCTGGTCTACCGATGGCGTGGAGTAGATCGCCGCCAGCCGCCCTTCTTTGGGAAAGCGCCATATCTCTTGGCCCGTCTCTTGGTCAAGGGCGTAGAGATAGCCGTCGACGGAGCCGAAGATGAGCAACCCTTGAATCAGGAGGGGGGAAGAACGGATGGCTCCCCCCGCCTCGAAGGTCCAAACCTCATTGCCTTCCCTATCTAGGGCGTACATTTTATGATCGAGGGAGCCAAAATAGAGCCTGTCTCCGTTGACCAGAGGTTGGGACCAGACCCAGTTCTTGGTCTTGAACTCCCAGATCTTCTCGCCGGAGTCGGCATCTAGGGCATAGACCTTGTTGTCCAGGGAGCCAAAGTAGAGGACCCCTTGGGCCAGGCGAGGGGCGGAGGCGATGGCTCCTCCTGCCTGAAACTCCCAGACCTTCTCGCCGCTCTCCTCGCGGAGGGCGTATAACCTGCCATCGAAAGAGCCGATGTAAAGAATGCCGTTCTCTAAGGCCTCTCCCCCCCAGATCCGAGCCCCCGTCTTGAACTCCCAGACCTTGCTACCATCCTGGGCACGGAGGGCATAGACCTTATGATCGGAAGAGGTCACATATACTAAAGTATCCCGGTGGGAGAGGGTATCCCCTCCCAGTAGAGGGGTGGCGACTACGGGCCCCCCCGTCTGAAACTCCCACCGAATCTGTCCCTTCTCTGCATCTAAAGCCACGACTTTTCCCTCGAAGGTGCCCAGGTAAACGAGGCCCTCGCCTACTGTGGGGGAGGAGTAGAGGCCTATGGTGCTCTTCTCCGCAACGATCTTGGTCTCCCACCTCTTTTGGCCGGTGGCGGCGTCCAGGGCGTAGACTCTCCCCCTCGGGGAGCCGATGTAGAGGGTGTCTCCAGAAACGGTAGGGCTGGACCAGCCGCTGGCGGGCATTTGCCCGGCGCATCCGGAGATCAAGAGGAGAAATGCGAAGATAGAGGCAAGAGCGATTTTCGTTTTTAGCAAATTCTTCCTCCTCTTCAAGGAAGGGGGTCGAACCCCCCGGGATGAAAAGGGTGGCAGCGGGCTAGGCGCTTAAGCGCTAGCCATCCGCCTCTCCAAGGGCCATATCTCTCGATGGCCTCGTAGCCGTACTGGGAACAGGAGGGGACGAAGCGGCAACTGGAGGGCAGAACTCGAGAGAAGGTCAATTGATATACTCGGATAAAAGTAAGCAAAATAGCCTTCATTTGATGAGTCCCGCTTGGGAGAGGAGTCCCTCCACTACGGCCTCCACCTCTTGGAAAGCGGCCCCGGCGATGGGGGCTCGAGCGATGAAGACCAGATCCTGTCCTGGCGGTATCTCCGACATCCTTCGCCTCACCGCTTCACGCATAAACCGCTTAACCCGATTACGAACGGTGGCCTTGCCTATTCTACGGCTGGCGGAGAAGCCGAAGCGGCTATGGGATAGGCCGTTAGGGAGGGCGCAAAGCACCAGCAACGGCTGAGTCCAAGAGCGTCCCTCCTGGCGAACCTTTTGGAAATCCTCGTTCTCGCGAAGCCGGTATCTCCTCTCCATGAAGTGGCTTATAGAGCCAACCGCTTGCGCCCTTTCAGTCGCCGGGCTCTTAACACCTGGCGTCCCCCTTGGGTCTTCATGCGGGCCCGGAAGCCGTGGGCCCTCCCTCTCTTTCTCTTCTTGGGTTGATAGGTCCGCTTAGGCATGATTGATAAACTATTATACCCTTATTTGTCTATTGCCGCAAATGAA
>CAZERB010000322.1:0-1868 GCA_964514645.1 uncultured Anaerolineales bacterium | reverse complement strand
TTCGCTGAGGAGGCGCGGAGGATGCTCGGGGAGACGATCCCTACCGACTCCCCTCGGCGAAGGAGCATCGTCATCAAGCAACCTATAGGGGTGGTGGTGGCCATTGGGCCTTGGAACTATCCCGTTCTTCTCCTCTCTTGGAAATTAGGGGCCGCCCTCATCGCTGGTTGCACTGTGGTGGCCAAGCCACCCAGCGAGGCGCCATTGGCCGCTACCCGATTCATAGCCCTCCTGCAAGAGGCCGGGGCTCCGCCAGGGGTGGTGAACATCGTTACCGGGCCCGGCAGCGAGGTGGGGAAAGCCCTAGTAGTGAACCCCTTATGCCGAAAGGTAGCCCTCACTGGCCAGACGGAGACCGGCAAGGAGATCATGCGCCTGGCGGCGGGGGATCTGAAGCGCCTATCCCTAGAACTGGGCGGGCACTGCCCTCTCATCGTCTGTGAGGATGCTGACCTCGATGCTGCGGTGAAAGGAGGCGTCTACCGCTCCTTCCGCAATATGGGACAGATATGCAACGCCATCAATCGAATCTATGTGCATCACTCTATATATCAGGCCTTTGTAGATAAGTTCGTGGAGAGGACAAAAAGGCTTGTCATCGCCGATGGGCTGAAGAACCCCGACGCCGATCTGGGCCCCATGACCAACGAAGAGGGGCGCCAGAAGACGAAAGACCACATCCGTGATGCGGTGAGCAAGGGAGCAAAGGTACTCTGGGGCGGCCGGGAGCCACCCGGGGAGGAGTATGCCAAGGGCTTCTTCTTCGAGCCCACCGTCCTGGTAGATGTGAATCACGAGATGAAGGTGATGAAAGAGGAGACCTTCGGCCCCGTAGCACCCATTATGGCTGTGGCAAGCCTCGAGGAGGCGATTGAGTACGCCAATGACAGTCCATATGGACTAGTGGCCTATGTCTATACCCGAGATCTGACTAAGGCCATCATGGCGGCGGAGCGCCTCGAATATGGCACCGTGGGGATCAATAACGTGGCGGGCGGAGAAGTTGCTTTCCCCTACGGAGGCTGGAAGCAGAGCGGCATCGGGGTCGAGAACTCGAGTCACGCTGTAGAAGAGTATCTACAGATGAAGCACATCCGCATCGATATCGGTGAGGGATAAGCGGTTATCTAGGCGCTCTTTTGTGTGGAGGTGGTTTTGTGGGAGATCTGGTCTTTCCCTTCACCATAGAACTCGATTTCAAGCGCGGGGTGTTGCATCCTTGTAACAATATCATAGAGCGGCATCTCAGCGACATGCGGGGGATGTACGTAGATGAGGCAGCCACGGAGGAGGCCATCGAGGGAGAGGACCCCCTATTATATGAGGTATATCAGTACGACGTGCCCTTTGAAAATGGGCAACTCTTGGTGGTTACAACTATCATCCAGCCCGGCAAGGTAGGCGATGAATATTACATGACCAAAGGGCACTTCCACGAGAAGGAAGACAGGGCGGAGGTCTACGTGGGGTTGCAGGGGCAAGGCTATCTGCTCCTGGAGACTAAGGGTGGAGAATTCAAGGCTTTCCCCGTAAAGCCAGGCACCATAACCTACATCCCTCCTTACTGGGCGCACCGCATGGTGAACACCGGACAGGAAGAGTTCATCTTCTTCGGCGTCTACCCTGCTGATGCCGGCCACAACTACGGCGACATAGAGAAGCGGGGCTTCGCTAAGGTAGTGGTGGAGAGAGACGGAGAGCCGAGGTTGCTCCCCAACCCCAAACGCGAAAAGAGGTGATGAAATGGCAAAGAGCTACCTCATCGGCGTAGACCTGGGAACTATGGGCACCAAGGCTGCCATCTTCGACACCGAGGGCAACTTGGTGGCCCTTGCTTTTGAGGAGTCGAAACTCCTCTACCCCAAGCC
>CAZERB010000321.1:0-1869 GCA_964514645.1 uncultured Anaerolineales bacterium | reverse complement strand
TCTGGCAAGGGAAGGACGAGACGGGAAAATATCAGGTGATGTATTCGCGCGGTTTCCCTTACGCTATATATTTGCCGGTGATAACCAAGAGTTATTCGGGAGGATGAGGGCTTGAAGGACCTGCGGGCTAATTTGCTCCTTTGGGGTTTGGCAGGGGTCGTAGTGGTGGCCTACGGGGCTCTGGGCTACTATGTATTTCAATCTCGCCGTCCAGTGGCCTCCAGCCCAGAGACGGCTTTCACCGCCCAGATAGCCTACCCCCTGGCCGAGGGGGCGGCTAAGGAGTGGCGGGATGATGCCTACCTCCTCAGTGCCACCGCCGCCTGGAGCCAGGCTACGGAAAAGGGGCTGCGAGAGGGGAAGACCAGTTGGGCTTTCTACTTCCTCTCCCCCCTGGCTCGCCAGATTCGAGTCTTCTCCGTCACCCCAGAGGAGGTAGCAGGCACCAGAACCATGGATGCCTTATCGATCCCCTCAGGGATAGACCTCTCTCGGTGGCAGGTGGATAGCCCGGAGGTGATACGCCTCTTCCTCAAAGGGGGAGGGCAAGGCTTTCTGGACCAGCATCCCGATGCCAGCCTCCATCTTCGATTGGCCGCCGATGAAGAGGGGCGTTTGGTCTGGATGGCCTCCAGCCTTTCCAGCGGGAGCAAGGAGAGCCTCTCTGTGGTGATCGACACCCAAACCGGTGAGGTGATCGGTTGATGAAGAGAAAATGGCTGCAAAACAAAGAGGAAGGACAAAGCCTTGTGGAGTTGGCGATAGTCCTCCCCATCATCCTCCTCCTCCTCGTGGGCATGGCGGAGGTCGGCTGGGCCATCCACTCCTACGTAACAGTGGCCACGGCAGCCCGTGAAGCCACTAGGTTCGGTGCCCGGGCAAACTTTGATGCGGAGAAAGTAGCGGAGGTGGCCTTGGTAGCCCTGGGGGCCCTCGATGTGGAACTGGAAGGGCCGGACGTTAATACTACAGTGATGGTCACCTTCGTGGATATCGACCCCACCGGGACCTACACCATCACCACCCCCTACATAACTGGGACACTGTCTGTCACCTCCAGCCTCCTTTCGGGCGACTTCGACGTAGGTCAGATAGCCCAGGACAACGTGGCCTTCAACCAGGACCCCTTCCACTGTCCCATCGGCGTAGACCCGCCCTGCGGGACCCGTAACGACATAATAGTGGTAGAGATCTTCTATCGGCATCATCAAATGTTGGGCTTGCCGATGGTGTCGGATATCCTTTCCAACCCTATAGGGCTCTACTCTCGGGGGGCCATGCGTTTGGGAAACTCGCGATATGACTAGGCATTTGACCGGTGTCTAGAGGGAGGGAGCGATGTTTGCTCGGCTAAAGCGACTTTCGCATCGGATATTAGACCGCCTCCGTAGGGGTGAAAGCGGCCAGAGTCTAATCATCATCGCCTTCGCCTTTATAGGTCTAGTGGCCATGGTAGGCCTGGCCATCGACTTGGGCATAATGTATATAGAGAGAACCAGGCTGGGCCAGGCCATCGACGCCGCGGCTCTAGCCGCAGCCCAGGAGTTGCCTAATGAGATAGCGGCTTGGGACCGAGCGGAAGAGTTCCTTCGGATGAACGGCTATGATCTAAATAACCCCAACGTCACTATCGTCCACTCTTTCCCTGATGAGCCGGTCTTCGACTACCACTATCAGATCGCTATCACCGGAACCAAGAGCGTCCCCTTGACCTTCATGAGGGTCTTGGGCTTTACCAATGTCAATGTCACTACCAGCGCCGTGGGAGAAAACGCCAACAAGTTGGACATCATGTTGGTCCTAGATAAAACCGGTTCCATGGACGATGACACCTGCTACATCACCCGGACCGACCCTCAATACGCCTGC
>CAZERB010000320.1:0-1893 GCA_964514645.1 uncultured Anaerolineales bacterium | reverse complement strand
CCATGGAGGTCATAGATGTGAATCTCATGTTCTTTAAGCCACTCTCGCTTTACATCATTCCATTCGCCTTTGCCTTGAGCCAAGCACTTGTCGATGATGGGGAAGATTTCTTGAGTACAGACGAAGAGACCGGCATCGACGTACTTGAACTCTTCCAATCTCCTGGCTACCTTCTTTGCATGGCCGCGGTGACTGAAGGCTTTGGTGGCCTCTTCGATGTCCACATATTTGGGGTCCGAATCGAAGACTCCTATGAATTCCCCCCGCATGCGCCGGAGCCCCCTGAGGCTTTCAGGGGCAAAAAGGTGATCGCCCATGGCCACCAGAAAGCGAGGCCCCGCGAAATCCTGCGCTGCGAGCACAGAGCGAGCACTCCCCTCCTGCCACTCATCGTTCCGCACTATGGTTATGTTGTAATGTTTATTCAGCCGCCTCTCTTTGATGAAGGCTTCCACCGCCTCGGCCTTGAAGCCCGTGACCACCACGAAATCTGGAATGCCAATTTCTCTAAGGGTGGCAAGGCTCCTCTCCAGAAGAGTCTGTCCCAGCACCTCAGTCAAGACTTTTGGGGTATCCTTGTTCCAGCCAAGCCTGGAGCCACGACCAGCCGCTAGAATGACTGCCTTCATCTGACCCCCCGAAAAATCAAAAAACCGTTGCCCCTTCCGGCCACGGTTTAAGCGCCATCAAAATTAATCGAAATTAGAACCTTTGTCCCCTTATGAGGTTCTTCTACCCTTCGCTCCCGGGCCGGAGCCCCTTCGTGACACAGAAAAAACTCTCTCGCCGCCTAAAGCCTTGCATCCTTGAAAAGGTTCAATGGGCTTTGAGTATTATATACGCTTGTCGGGCAATAAGTCAAGGAAAGCCTAGCGTAGGTCGTGTCACCTCTGGTCAGGACTTTCTGGAAGCACCGGTCTTTGCGTTCGGCATCCTGAGGAAAGGAGTGCTCACCTTCCTCTCTATCATTCGTTATCAGGGTTTGGCGAGCACTCTCTTCCCCCTTGAAAATCCTGAATCTTCTATATGCGACTAGGTCAAGATGGCTCTTGACATAGAACATTAGTTCATGGTATAATACCTTTAGCCTTTAGGGGAAAGGGGATAAGAGATGACTCTCTCGGAACGGCAAAAGGGGATGTTGAAATTCATCGCCGATTTCATGCGCCGCCATGGCTACCCCCCTACTATTAGGGAGATCGGGGCTAAGGTGGGTATCTCTTCTACCTCGGTGGTAAACTACAATTTGGGCATCTTGGAGCGGGAAGGCTATATCGAGCGGGACCGGGAGATCTCCAGAGGCCTAAGGCTGCCGGGAGGAAGGGCTAGCCTCAGCGATAGGATCCAGATACCTCTGTGTGGGCGGATCGCCGCCGGTGACCCCATCCCCATCCCCGATGATAGTTTCCCCACGGAGACCATCGAGTTGACCCGAGACATCCTCAAGGAGGAGGAAGGGCTATACGCCCTGGAGGTGAAGGGGGACTCGATGATCGATGCCCTGGTCCACGATGGGGACATCGTGATCATGAAGCACCAGAAGGAGGCAGAAAACGGGGAGATGGTGGCGGTTTGGTTGCGGGATAGGGGGGAGACCACCCTGAAGAAGATATATCACGAGGGTAAACGGATCCGCTTGCAGCCGGCTAACCCCCTTCTGGAGCCTATCTATGTGCATCCCGCGGATGTGGAGATCCAAGGCAAGGTGATGGTGGTAATCCGCCGACTCCAGGCCTCTCCCTCCTGAGAGTTGAACCAATCATTAAAGATATGCCCCTCGATGAGAGGGGCTTTCTCTTTTTAGGCGCTTGAGGTACAAAGTTCTATGGCCAGGAGGTCGAGGGCCAGTTGTGGCTCCATTTGGCCGGTCTTTATGGCGATGTCCACCTCTAA
>CAZERB010000319.1:0-1893 GCA_964514645.1 uncultured Anaerolineales bacterium | reverse complement strand
GGGATTGGAGTGTCGGTTGGCGTGGGCGTATTGGTCCCGATGGGAGGAGGCGTCTTCGTTGGGGTAGGTGTATCAGTCGGCGTGAGAGTAGGCGTGGGGCTCGGTGTGAAGGTCGCGGTGAAGGTGCGGGTAGGTAAGGGTGTCGAGCCTCCAACCGGCATCCCAGAAGGCAAACCGCTGACGGCCAAGGTTTGCGGCGTTGGTGTGGCGGTAACATAGCGATACTCCACCACGGGGACCCATCGCGTGAGATGGAGATCCCAGGCCCGCCGAATCAGAACCTTCTCCCGTCTGATCTCTTGCCGAACCTCAACGTTGCGTATGGAAAGCAAGGCGATGCTTATCAACAAGAAGTTGAAAAGGATCAACAGGAAGAGAAACCGTCGCCGGTTATCGAATAGAGTCTGGTTAAGGAGAAAGCGGTGCTGCCCTAATCCTCTGACAAACTGTTCCTTGATCATTCTCCCCCAAGCCTTTGGTGGACTTACCTTCCCAGTCGCAACTCTCCATCGCTACTACCGTCTCACGTTTTCGACCGGTTATCTGTTAGAAGGAGGGGGGGTCACCACGATGGTCACCGGGTAAGTATAGGTGATCTCCTGCGTGATCAGCCGTTCCTCCATGAGCGTTCGGGTCTCCTGTAGAACCACCACCTCCGTTTTCAGTTCCTCTTGTTGCAGAGAGAGAAGGACCATGGAGATCAAAAGCAGATTGAAAACGATGGTGAACAAAATGAACCGCCATCGTCCTGGGGGACCGGTAAGGACTCCGCTCATCCCTTGCCGAAGAGTTCGCTTCATCTCTGAGCAACCTCGTCCTTAAGACCACCCATCAGGGGAAAAACCCGCTCAGCCTGAAATTGAAACTTGGGCTTTTCCTCGCTCTCCTCCTGGTGGAGGCAGACCCGGTTCTTGCCTGTCCGCTTAGCCAAATAGGCGGATTGGTCCGCCTTGCGGATCAATTCAGAGAGATCCAGGGCATCGTCAGGAAAGATGGCGATCCCTGCACTGATAGTGAGCCCCAGATCGACCACCACACCGCCGGAGAAGGAGGTGGCCTCGACGCTCCTTCGCATCCGTTCTGCCATTTCCATCGCTCTGACCCCATCGGTATCGAGCAACAGGATGAGAAACTCCTCCCCCCCATAACGACCCAACATACCAGCCCCTTCGACAGAGGCCTGTAACACCCGGGCCACCTCTTGCAACACAAGATCGCCTACCTGATGCCCATAGGCATTGTTGATGAGCCGGAAGTCGTCGATATCGATCATGATCATGGCTACTCGATGGCCATTCAGTTGAGCCTGCCCCAATTCTCGCTTCGCTTTCTCTAGGAAAGCCTTCCGGTTCAACATATCAAGGAGAGGATCTATCTGAGCCAACTGATGCGTCTGTTCATAGAGTTCAGCGTTCTTCAGGAGCACTCCCGCCTGGCCCGCTAAGATGCTCACTAGACGGAGGTTCTCGGCGCTGAATTTTCGACCTCGCCGACCCAGGACCAGCCAGCCTGCTAGGGTCGACTGGGCAAATAAGGGAACCACCAAAAGGTTATCAGAGCCTTGAGCGGTTGGGAGGCCATCGCTTAGCGGCTCCTGCATCACATTGTTGAGAATCCTCCCCCGCCCCTCCTGCACAATTCTGCCCAGGAGGCCACGGCCCGGAGTCACCACCGGGGGCATCGTTCCTTCATTCTGGGCATAAACCAGCCGCAGTTCTGAGGCCTCGGGAACGAGGATGTAGATGGCGGCTTCGTCACAATAGACCATGCGGCGAACCCCCTCACAGATCCGCTGAGCCATGGCCTGGGTTGTCTCATCCAGCGTAAGAGCCACCATAAAATCTTGTGAGACCTCGTAAAGGAGGCGAACCTCGTCGTAGGCTGTATCGATGT
>CAZERB010000318.1:0-1897 GCA_964514645.1 uncultured Anaerolineales bacterium | reverse complement strand
GGCGATTCAGGTGCATATAGACCTGTCGCCCGCTAGCCAGCGAGGCCTCTCGTTCTGAGGAGGCTCCTCCAAATAGCACCCCCACCCGCATCATGGTACCCTCTCGATCCTCAACTTTATTGAATTCTAGCAATTATGCTCTCGATAAGCAAGGTTGCGCCATGGGGTCTAGGGTGTTAGAATGTTGGTAAATCTCATCATTAGGAGGCGTAGTATGAGTACGACCAGGTTTATAGGTTTGCTCCTCCTTGTAGGGGGCATCGTCCTTCTTCTCCTATCGCTGAGCGCGGATATGATAGGGTTGGGGCGTGACCCGGGGTTCGGCTACCAGCAGATGGGGGGCACCTTGGTAGGAGCGGTGGCAGCCATAATCGGCGGGCTTCTCTACCGAAGGGGCTAAACTCTTGAGAGGTTGTTTTTCATGATCTATCTGTCCGATATCCTCGCGGCCACTGGGGGTCGGATCTATGGCCCCATCTTTGCGCAGGAGTTCAGCGATTTTTGCTTCGACTCTCGCATCCTCCAGCCAGGAGAACTCTTCTTGGCGGTGAAGACGGAGAAGGGCGATGGCCACGATTATATAGAGGAGGCCTGTGGCGATGGGGCGACAGGGGTGCTTTGCGAGCGGGAGATAGACCTCGCTCCTCACCGTGTTACCTGTGTGGTGGTCCCGGATACTCAACAAGCCCTTCGCCATTGGGGCGAATATATAATCAAGAAATACGCCCCTGAGGTTATCGGGGTGACGGGGAGCACTGGGAAGACCAGCGCCAAGGAGGCTATAGCCAAGGTCCTAGAAAAGAGGTTTCCTGTCTTTAGGAACCACGCCAACTATAACGGGCGATATGGGCTGCCCATCGCCTTGGGGAGGCTTCGCCCGGAGCACAAAATCGCCGTCTTGGAGATGGCCTGCGATAGTTTCAACGAGATCGCAGAGTTGGCCCAGATGACCTCGCCCCGCGTAGGGGTGGTGATGAGCGTGAACGCTGCTCATCTGGAGTATCTGGGCAGCCTGGAGAATATAGCCCGGGAGAAGGGGAGGCTGATCGAGGCCTTGCCTGAGGAGGGTTGTGCTCTCCTCAACTTCGATGACCCTCGGGTTCGAGCCATGGCCAAAAGAACCAAAGCCCGGGCACTCACCTTCGGGACCGATCCGAAGGCCGATCTCTACGCCTACGAGATCGCCGCCGATGGAGAGGGCGTGCGATTTTTCGTCCGTTATCAAGACGAAGGCGCTGAAGTCAGCCTCGCTCTTTTGGGCAGTCATAACGTCTATACTGCCCTTGCTGCTATGGGGGTGGGGACTCTCTACGGTCTTTCCCTAGAGGAGGCGGCTCAGAGCCTGGAGGAACTCAAGCCTCTTAGGGGGCGCTTGAAGCCCTTAGAGGGGATAAACGGCGGTCTGCTCTTGGATGACAGTTACAGCGCCAACCCAGCCTCGACCCTCGCCGCCCTCGACCTCTTAGCCCAGATGGAGGGAGGGAATAGGGTAGCCATTTTGGGAGACATGTTACAGCTGGGGGCGTACGAGGAGGAGGGACATAGGGAGGTAGGGCGTCGAGCCGCCCAGGTGGTGGATTATTTGGTCACTAAAGGTGAGCGGGCCAGTATCATCGCTGATGAGGCGAGAAAGTATGGCTTGGCCGAGGAGCGCATATTCGTTACCTACACCGTCGATGATGCCGTACGCAGCATCGCCGAGAGGGTAGGGCCTGGCGACTTGATATTGGTGAAAGGGTCGATGGAGGCTCGCATGGAAAGGGCGGTGGAGAAACTACTGGCCGACCCCTCGCAGGCGGAGAGCCTCCTCGTCCGGCAGAGCCCGGCTTGGAAGCGAATCCACATCATCGCTCCCGATCGCCCTACCTGGGTGGAGATCGATCTGGGGGCTCTAGCC
>CAZERB010000317.1:0-1898 GCA_964514645.1 uncultured Anaerolineales bacterium | reverse complement strand
TGCCTTCCTACCACTCTTCAGTTGTTAAGGTACAACCTTCTGCGCTACGATAGTAGCACAGATGAGATAAGTTGTCAAGAGAGAACCAAAAACCGCCGCTTTGCGGCGGAGGTGAAAAGCCTATCTAGTTGTGAGCGCTTTGTTGGCTTCTCCCTCCCCTCCTCACTTGTTGGATCTTCTCGTCAAAAGACGAGCAAGATCAATCGCTCTTAACCCAACAACATTATACCACAAAGGCGTAGGGGTTGTCAAGCGGTAGTGTAGGCGTAGGTGATTGCGTCACGTTTGGTCACGTTTTCTGGGAGCCATATACCTTACTGCGGCGCTTCTTCTCGCTTCCTCACCCTCTCCCCTACTCGCTGCAGACTCCTCCAGGGCTCATTTGGGATATGCCAGACTGTATGCGCCGGATTACTATCTCCACCACCTTGACGGCAAAGTAAGGCGGTGGTATTATCTCTCCATGTAGTTCGAGAGGGAAGATAGTTGGCAAAGATCGATAGATCTTTCAAGCGGCGATTGATAAAGGAGCCCGAGGCAAAGGTTAGGCTCATCGTGCGCACCAGAGACGAGCCTAAAGCCTACCGTTCTCTCCTGGCTAGTAGGGGGATCAAGGTGAAGCGAGAACTGGGTCTCATCAAGGCTTTAGCCATCGAGTGTGAGGCCTCCTCTGCTCTAGCCCTCCTGCAAGAGGGGTGGGTCGTTTCCCTGGAAGAGGATAGGGAGGTGCGGGCCCTTCCCACAGGGATCCTGTAAGGAAACCTAACCCTACCCCATAATATGAAGGGTGTTATGGAGAAGATCGCTCATTCTTTGCTCCGAGATATGAAAACTAAACCCGCCGATGCCCAGATCCCGGTTATCATCAAGTATGGGAAGTTCCCTAAGCGCCCTCTGGAGACCCTTCTGGCTGGCACGCGTCCCTCTCGTACCTTCCGCATCATCCCCGCAGTGGCCCTCACCACCACGCCGAAGGTTATCGAGGGTTTGAGTCGTGATCCGGATGTGGAGAGGATATGGCCGGATCTCCCCGTCCGCGTCTGCCTCGACGCATCGGTCCCTCTCACTGGTGCCCCCCGGGTGTGGGAGGCAGGCTATACCGGGAAAGGGGTCAAAATCGCCATATTGGACACGGGGATAGACCTCTACCACCCCGACTTCGCGGGGCGGATTGTGGCCACGGCCGATTTCACCGGGGAAGGGCCACAAGACCGGGATGGTCACGGCACCCATGTGGCAGGGATAGCCGCCGGTAGCGGGCGCGCTTCAAAGGGGAGATACCGCGGCCTGGCTCCGGAGGCGAGCCTCTATATCGCCAAGGTCCTAGGCCCGGAAGGGGCTGGCTTGATGAGCGATGTGATGGCTGGCATCGAGTGGGCCGTAGAGCAAGAGGTAGATATCATCAACCTCTCCTTGGGAGGCGACCCCCCCGGCGATGGCACCGATGCCCTCTCCGAAACCTGTGACGTGGCAGTGGAGAGGGGGTACCTGGTCTGCGTAGCGGCCGGGAACGGTGGGCCCGCACCCTATACCATCGGCCCCCCGGGGTGCGCCAAGCAAGTGATCACCGTAGGGGCCTCCACCGACCAGGATGAGGTGGCCGATTTCTCCTCTCGAGGCCCTACCAGCGATGGGCGGATCAAGCCGGATATCCTTCTCCCCGGCGTGAGCATTATATCCTGCCGGGCTAAGGATACCTCTTTGGGCAACTCGGTAGGCGATAATTATGCCGAACTCTCGGGAACCAGCATGGCCACCCCCCACGCCTCAGGGATAGCGGCCCTCGTCCTGCAAGCGAGGCCGGAGTTGACCCCCGCCCAGGTAAAGGCCCTTCTCATGGAGACGGCTCTAGATCTAGAGCTATCGCCCAACGACCAGGGGGCAGGCCGGGCCGATGC
>CAZERB010000316.1:0-1908 GCA_964514645.1 uncultured Anaerolineales bacterium | reverse complement strand
CCACCCTTCGCTCGATCTCCTCTTTGATCGTCTCTATCATCGCCCCTTCAACCGCTTGCTTAGCCATGCGCAGGGCGTTCTTAATCGCTTTGGGGTTGGAACGGCCGTGAGCGACGATAACCACCCCCTCCACCCCTAGGAGAGGCACGCCACCGTATTCGCTGTAGTCGAGACGGCTCTTCATTCGTCTGAAGGCTGGCTTGGCCAAAAGGCCGCCCAGAGTGGTGAGGGGGCTTCTTTTGATCTCCTCCTCTACTATCTCAGCGAAGAGGCTCGCTACCCCCTCTGCCAGTTTCACTATCACGTTGCCCGTGAAGCCATCGGTGACCACCACCTGGGCTAGACCCAGGGGCACATCTTTGCCTTCCACATTCCCTATGAAGTTGAGCCCGCTGGTCTTGAGGAGTTCGTAGGCTTCCAAGACCAACTGACTCCCTTTTCCCTCCTCCTCGCCGGTAGAGACGATGCCCACCCGCGGTTTCTCTACTCCTAAAACCCTCTCCATATAGACGCTTCCCATGATGGCGAATTGGAGAAGATAGAGGGGCTTGCAATCGGTATTGGCCCCCACGTCCAGTAGGCAGAGAGGGCCCTCCCGACTCATAAATATGGCGCACAAGGCTGGGCGTTGGATCCCCTTTATCCTCCCTAAGCGGAAAAGGGCCGCCGCCATCACCCCTCCCGAATTCCCGGCTGAGACGAAGGCTTGGGCCTCTCCCTTCTTGACTAGACCCATCCCCACTACCATGGAGGAGTCCTTCTTGGCCTTGACGGCTTGGGCAGGTTTATCGGTCATCTCCACAACTTGACTGGCTTGGACGATGGGCAGGCTTAAACCGCTGGTGTCATGTTTCTCTAGTTCTTGGCGGATTGCCTCCTCCCGGCCTACAAGGATGACCTCCACTTCCAACTCCTGAGCAGCCCAGACCCCTCCCTCCACAACCGCCTCTGGAGCGTAATCCCCCCCCATACCATCGAGCGCGATCCTCATCTCCAACCTCCTCATCGTCTCGCTCATGTTAGCCTCTGGGAAAGGGTTCGCTTGCCACCTTAGAAAGGGTCACCTAATCGGCTAAACATCGACCCTATAGGCTATGAGCCCCAATACCCCGGGGCCAGCATTGACCCCCAGGGCTATTCCCGCTTCGCCGAAAAAGAGTCCTTGGCAGTTGAAGTTCTTCCTTACTGTCTCCTTGAACTCCAGGGCTTCCTCCTCCACTGCGGTATGCATCACGGCGGCGTTGATAAGGCTCTCCGTGCCCACCGCTTGCTTTGTCAACTCTATGACGCGATCAAGGGCTTTCTTGCGAGTGCGCACCTTATCGATCGCCTTTACCACTCCGTCTTCTAAGGTGATGATGGGTTTGATATCTAGGAAGGAGCCGAATATCTCCTGCATATGGCCCACCCGGCCGCTCAAGCGCAGATACTTAAGGGTGCCCACGGTGGCATAGATATTCATGCGGGATTTGATATCTTCGATGAGGGCTAGAACCTCGCTTTTGCTCCTGCCGGCTTCGATGGCCTTGGCCGCTTCCAGGATGATGAAACCGGTGCCCATAGAGATCGAGGCCGAATCGATGACCTCGATATCGGCCTCGGGGAGCATAGAGCGGGCCAAGTAGGCCGACTGCCATACGCCACTGGTCTTGGCGGTGACGTGGATGGAGAGGATGGAGGCCCCTTGCGCCGTCACTTCTTTGTAGGCCTCCAGGAACTGACCAGGGGAGGGCTGGGAACTCTTGGGGACCTCATCCTCCAACATTCGCCGGTACATCTCCTGGTGGGTGATATCGATCCCATCCAGGTAGGTCTCGTTGCCGAAGCGGATGAGGGCCGGCACCACCACTATCCCGAACCTCTCCACCAACTCTGGGGGAAGGTCGCTTACACTATCGGTGACTATCC
>CAZERB010000315.1:0-1909 GCA_964514645.1 uncultured Anaerolineales bacterium | reverse complement strand
AGGCACCGTCCCCGGTATCTGGGGAGATCCTGTAAGGACAGGGATACTTTACGTACCAAATATCGACGAGATATCCAGGTGACCGAATGTTAATTGCTTCATCACCTTCTGCATCTGGCGGAACTGACCCAAGAGTTGGTTCACCTCTTGGACGGTGGTCCCTGAACCCTTGGCGATCCGTCGCTTCTGACTCCCTCCGATGATACGGGGGTTCCGCCTCTCCTCTGGGGTCATGGAGTTGATTATAGCCTCGATCTTTTTCATCTGTTGATCGGTAACCTCTTGGGGTAGTGAGCGGCTCAGGCTGGCAAAGCCGGGGATCATCTCCATCAGTTGACTCAAAGGCCCTATCCGCTTCACCTGTTGCAATTGTTGTCGGAAATCCTCTAGGTCAAAGGTGGCTGTGCGCAACTTCTGCTCCACCCGGCGTGCCTCTTCCTCCCCAAAGGAAGCCTCGGCCCGCTCGATGAGGGTAAGAATGTCCCCCATCCCCAGGATACGGGAGGCTAAGCGATCGGGATGAAAGGCCTCCAGGGCAGGAGACTTCTCCCCAGTGCCCAGGAACTTGATGGGCACGCCGCTCACCGCCCGAATGGAAAGGGCCGCTCCTCCTCGGGCGTCTCCATCGATCTTGGTCAAAATGAGCCCGGTGAGGCCTACCTGCTGATGGAACTCCTGGGCCAAGCGGACGGCGTCCTGTCCGGTCATGGCGTCGGCCACCAAAAGCACCTCATCCGGCGAGACCCGACCTTTCATCTCCACCAACTCACTCATCAGTTCCTGGTCGATATGGAGACGCCCCTGGGTATCCAGGATGGCCACGCTATAAGCGCCCTTTCGAGCCTTCTCCAGGGCTTGGGCGCATATGGCCACCGGTGAGCCCCCCTTCTCGCCATAGACGGGGATCGCAAGTTCCCGTCCCAGAACCTCTAACTGGTCGATGGCCGCTGGCCTGCGGGTATCTGTGGCTACCAGGAGCGGCCTCTCTCCCTCCTGGCGCAGGTGGAGGGCTAGTTTGGCTGCCGTGGTGGTCTTCCCCGAACCTTGAAGGCCCACCAACATGATGATATGAGGTGAAGGGCCCGAGAAGTTGATCCTCCCCGGCTGCCCCAGCATAGTGGTCAATTCCTCATGCACTATCTTCACCACCTGCTGAGCCGGGGTGAGGCTCTTCATCACCTCCACCCCCACGGCTCGCTCCCGCACTCGACCTATGAAATCCTTGACCACCTGGTAGTTGACATCGGCCTCCAAGAGGGCCAGCCTCACCTCCCTCAGGGCTGTATCTACATCCTCCTCTCTCAGTTTCCCCTTGCGGGCCAGGTTCCTGAAGACCCCTTGTAGTCTCTCAGTCAGGCTCTCGAACATACGGGCTCCATCTTCAACACCAAAAGCCGCCCCTATGAGGGACAAGGATATTCTATTGTAGTCTAACCCGTTAGTCAAGCGAGGAGAACTTGGCCTTAGAGCACCAGTGCCTTTGTAGCATCGCCCTTAAGGGCGAAGTCTTTCATCTTCAATCTCTGGCCCTCCTGTGGCCATCAAGGGAGACATCGAGTTAGCACTGGGGTGTGGTAGGAGAATCAAGGTATGATATAATGACCTGTAAGAAAAGAGGGACCGACTGCAGCGTATGGACCTCCTTAGCCAAGTACGGCAAACCATCGCCAAATATGGTATCTTCAAGCCCGGCGAAAGAGTGGTGGTGGGCGTCTCCGGCGGCCCAGACTCGCTTTGCCTCCTACATCTTCTCAACCGCTTGAAGGAGGAACTGGGTATCACCCTCCACGTGGCTCATCTACACCATGCCCTGCGAGGGGAAGAAGCCGACGAGGACGCCAGATTCGTGGAGAGGCTGGCTACCAGTTGGGGGCTTCCCTCCACGGTGGAGAAGCGAGACGTCCCCGCC
>CAZERB010000314.1:0-1911 GCA_964514645.1 uncultured Anaerolineales bacterium | reverse complement strand
TCTTGGCCCGCAGGAGATGATCGTGGGGCTCGCCGATGGCGAACCTCCGCTTGAGGTCCAAAGCCACATCTAAAATGGTCTCTACCTCTTCCCGGCTATAGTCGCGGAGGGTGAGAAAATCCCGCCCTCGGAAGGTCTCGGTCTTCATCCTTTGCTCCTTTCTTGCTTTGGGCTTCTGCCCTATTGTAGTTTCGCTATTCCTCCATCGTCAACCAAGATGAAAGTTATCTGCCCAGGAAATCGACGGCAAATTGGGCGTATACCTGCGCGGCCTTAACCAGGTCTTCTACCCTTACCTGATCCTCCGTGGTGTGGCAGTGGGCCTCTTCCCCCGGACCGAAGCCGATGGTGGGGATGCCCAGTTCTCCTTTAGTGGCCACCCCGTCGGTGGAGAAGCGCCAGCCTATGATCTGGGGCTCATAACCCAGGGCCCTTTTCACCGTCCAGGCCCCCATCTGTAGTAGGGGGTCTCCCTTTTCTAGAAGCCAGGCGGGGAAATAGTTCTTCTTATGACAGGGGTAGCCAGTATGGCTCCGGGCCTCGTATATGACTGTTTCCACCTCGGCTCTTACCCCCTTCTCCTCGATGATCTCCTTCACCTGGGAGAGGGCCAGTGTTTCATCTTCTCCCCAGGTGAGACGGCGATCCAAATAGGCCCGGCAGGTATCGGGCACTACGTTGAGGTTAGCACCCGCCCCCTCTATGCGGGTGACGGCGATGCTGCCTGGCCCCAAGAAGGGGTGTTGAGCCAGATTGGAGTTTAGGGCCTCGACGCCCGCTACGACCTTGTTCATACTATAGATGGCGTTTACCCCTTGCTCCGGAGTGGAAGCGTGGCAGGAGCGACCGTGAGTGGTAACTACCAGCATGATACGGCCCCTCTGGCCGCGAGAGATCTGGAGGTTGGTGGGCTCGCCCAGAAGGACAGCATGGGGCTTAAACTTTCGGCATAAAAGCCCGATGGCGTACCCCTCGCAATCTTCCTCTTGTACCGTCCCTACCACGTAGAGGTCGCCCTTTAGATCAAGGCCCGCATCGATGAGGCTTTTGGCCCCATATATCATAGCCGCGAGAGCACCTTTATTATCCGCTGCCCCCCTTCCATAGAGAACGCCCTCTTCGATCTCCGCTCCGAATGGATCCCTGCTCCAGGCCGCGGGGTCGCCGATACCTACGGTATCGGTGTGGGCGTCGTAGAGGAGCCTCTTCCCGCTTCCAGAGCCTATCCGCGCCACTACATTTCCTACCTCATCGATGAAGACCTCGGCGAAGCCGACCCTCTTCATCTCCTCGGCGACCCGTTCTACAACCCCTCTTTCTCTTGTGGAAGGGCTGGGGATGCGGATGATATCTTGAAGGAAAGAGAGTAGGGGCTCTTTTTCCGGAAGTGGAATCTCCACAGGGCACCTCTAAGTGGGGATACCTTTGTACACCGCGATCACATAGGTGACCTGCCCCAAGGTATCATCGAGAACTACATGAGGGGAAAGCGCTTGGTGGCACCACTCTCTTAACGCTTGTGGGTCGTAGGTGAAATCAGAGGGTTCTTCCCGACGATGGGGAGCCAAGTGGGAGAAACCTATGCCATAGCCGCTGATACGAAGGAGTTCTTTGAGGAGTCGTTTCATATAGGCTTCGGGGTCTGTCCCTATGGGATAACCCAAGACGCTTATCAAGAAGGAGATATCGAACTGGTTCTCCGCAAAGGGGTCGGCCTGGATGTCCCGTTTTACAAAATATCCTTTTCCCAATCGTTCTTGAGCCCCAGTTACCATATGGTCGCTGAGGTCAACTCCCAGATAGGAAGCATAACCTGGGTGGTGTCTATCTAGATACCCTTTGAGATAGCCGAGGCCGCTGCCCACATCCAGAATGGACTTGCCCTGAAGATCGAATTTGCTAACTGTGTGG
>CAZERB010000313.1:0-1915 GCA_964514645.1 uncultured Anaerolineales bacterium | reverse complement strand
AAGGAGGTCCTCATGACTCAAGTAGCCATCGTCGGGGTGGGGTATTCCGGCTTCCGCACCATCACACCCGATGTCTCTTATAAGGAACTGATCTATGAAGCGGCGGTTAAGGCCTACGAGGATGCCGGCGTCGACCCTCGCCGAGATGTCGATAGTTTCGTCTCCGTAGCCGAGGACTTCAACGAGGGGACTAGCATCTTCGACGAATATGTCCCCGACCAGTTAGGTGGCGTCCTCAAGCCCGTCCATACCATCTCCGGCGAGGGGATCCACGGCCTCATCGCCGCCTACATGCAGATCCTCACCGGGGCTATGGATATCGTGGTCGTCGAGGCCCACAGCAAGGCCTCCAACATCCTCACCTTACCCCACATCCTAGCCTACGCCATGGACCCGGTCCTCAACCGGCCCCTAGGTGTCAACCCTCTCTTCATCGCCGGGATGGAGATGAACCGCTTCCTCCTGGAGACGGGGACCACGGAGGAGCAATGCGCTCGGGTGGTGGCCAAGAACCGCTCAAACGCGCTATTCAATCCCTCTGCCGCTTACGGGGCCACGCTCAGCGTGAGGGACGTCCTTGCCTCCGAAATGCTCTCTTTGCCCCTCAAGCGACTAGAGGTCGCCTCTCACGCCGACGGGGCCATCGTCGTGGTCCTGGCTTCCGACGATGCAGCCCAGGGGTTGACCGATCTCCCCATCTGGATCCGGGGGGTGGGCTGGTGCAACGACTCCTTCTCCCTAGAGACCAGGGAGTGGGCGGAGGCCAACTACGCCCATCGCGCCGCCCAGATGGCCTACGGGATGGCCGCCATCAGGAACCCTCAAAGCGAGATCGATTTCGCCGAACTGGACGACACCTTCGCCTATAAGGAGTTGCAACACCTGGAGGCCGCGGGCCTCTGCCGTACCGGAGAGGCGGGGCTCCTCACCGAAGAGGGGTACACCGAACTGGATGGAGAGTTGCCCGTCAACCCCTCGGGAGGAAACCTGGGGGTGGGGCACCTTTTGGACGCCTCGGGGCTGGCCCGGGTCCTGGAGGTGGTCCTGCAACTTAGGGGTGAAGCCGGGGAACGGCAACTCCCCGATGTGGAGAGCGGCCTGGCCCTAGGCTGGCGGGGCCTCCCCACCAGCAGCGGGGCAGCGGTAGTATTAAGTGTTTAGATTATGGGACGAGAGGAGAGCGAAGGGCGAAAGATATACCTAGCCGCTTTGCGGCGGCTGACCGGGGAAGAGCGATTGACTCTGGCCTTTGAACTCCGAGAGTTGGTGATGGAGGTGGCCAGAGCCGGCATCCAGGCTCAGTACCCCCATCTCAAAGATGAAGGGGTGCAGGCCATCCTCGCTAGAAGGGTAATGGAGGCCAATGGGGCTGCGCGAATTCTTGATTCAAGCCGTTGATATACTCGATCAACTGAATATCCCCTATATAGTAACTGGGGCCCTAGCGGTCAGTTTCTACGGGCTACCGCGCACCACTAACGACATCGATCTGGTGGTCGAACTAGAGCGAAGGCATGTTACCCCCTTGGTGAAGGCCTTCTCCAAGGAGTTCTACATCAGTTCAAAAGCCGTCCAAGAGGCGATAAGCCGATCTTCGGTTTTCAACGTGATCGACCCCCAGTCAGGGTTAAAGATCGATTTCTGGATCGCGCGCCCGGAAGCCTTCGACCAAGAACGGTTCCGCCGCCGTCGCCAAGAGACCGTCTTCGACCGCTCGTTATGGCTGCCTTCTCCTGAGGACGTGATCTTGTCGAAACTCCTGTGGCATAAAGGGTCAAAGATCGACAAGCACTTTGTGGACGCTAAAGGGGTCTGGGAGGTAATGGTTGGTTCACTAGACGCTTCCTACCTCCAGGAATGGGCAGAGAGGCTATCAGTGGCCGATTCGCTGGCCAGGTTACAAAAGGAGTAGGCT
>CAZERB010000312.1:0-1916 GCA_964514645.1 uncultured Anaerolineales bacterium | reverse complement strand
TCCCCTTCCTTGCTGGTGGCGGCGATATATCGGGCCAGGCCCCGATAGTCGTCCCTGGCATATCGGGGGTCGAAGAAGTAGCCGTGGAGGGAGAAGCCACTGGCCAGGGTTATGAAAAGGAGCAGGATACCTGTAACCAGGTTGCGGATACGAGCCTTCTCCATCCAGAGCCCGCTCACCCCCCTGGCTAAGAGGAGGAGGTAGCCTGGCGTGGCCAAGAGGAGGAGTTTGGGCCTATATAGGGGGCGGCTTAGGGAGAGGAGATACATCACCAAGGATGGGAGGAGGAGATAGATAACGGCGAAGGTGATGGAGTAGCCCTCGTTTCTCTTTTTATTGGGGATGAGCCCTAAAAGGGCGATGACCAGGAAACCGAAGACCAGAGGGCCCATCTGGGCGAAGAGGCCCAGGCTGAAGATGCGCAAAACCTCTTGACCAAGAAAAGCGAGACTTATGGGCTGGCTGATAGCCGGCCAGGTGCGGAGTGGCTCCTTAGCGAAGTTGAGCCAGGGGAGGTAGAGGAGGATGACCAAGAGTTGGCTCATGCTCCAGAGGGCAAGGGGAGGCCACTTGCGGGCGGAAGGGGTCAGCACTAGCCAAAGAGTGTAGGCTACATTAGCCACTAGAAAGATGGTGAAGGCGAAATAATGGGTGTAGAGGGCCGCGGTGATGAAGAAGGTATAAAGAGCGACGGTCGGCCAGAGGCTGGCCATATCCTCCCCTTTCGTCGCCCGGGCGAACTTGAGGAAGAAAAAGAGGGATATGGCTCCCAGAAGGGCCACGAGGATATACATCCTCGTCTCTTGGGAGTAGTAGATCTGAAAGGGCGAGAGGGCGGCGAGGAAGGAGGCAACTAAAGCCACTCTTTCATCGAAGAGGGCTCTTCCCAAGAGGTAGGTGAAAAAGACGAGGAGGAGGCCGCAGAGAAGCGAGAGGGAACGCACCGCTATCTCGCTACTCCCAAAGAGGCGAACCCAGAAATGGAGGAGGTAGTAGTAGAGAGGGGGGTGGATATCGTGGGCCGCGTCCCGGGCGATGGTAGCGAGATCGCACTGGGCCAGGGCCACGCTAACCCCCTCATCGGACCAGAGGCTCTGGCCATCGAGTCGGAAGGAGCGGAGGGCAAGCGCCAGAAGAAGGATGGCGCATAAAAGGGCTAGGTTTCTCTTGGACGCCATAGTAAGTACCCTAAGATCGCAAGGAGTGCCGCAACGGTGAGAAGGCCAAGGGAGCGGCGTATGAGGTAGATAGGGGTGCGACGGACTAATAAACCATCGATGGCTACCTGGTCGCTGACCACGGTGATCTTAACCTGATGCTCGCCATCGGCCAGTCCCTTTACTATCGGCAGCTCGACCTGATATTGTGTCTGGGGGCTGGCGAGGCTATACTTTCTTTTTTGACCGTCTACCACGGCCTCTAAGATGCCGGAGCGCTCATCCTTGACCACTACCAGGGATAGGTCAGTGCCTCGGAAGGTGAAAGAGAGGGTATTTTCAGGGAAACCGACTCGATAGGCGCTCAGGGAGGCACTCTCGTCGAACTCAACCTCCCAAAGGCCGTCATAGGCCAGAGCCCAGTGGTCTTCTTGCTTATACCCCACTCCCACTACTGGCTGGCTAGTGGCTAACTCTTTTAGAGCCCAATATACGGGGTGAGGGGTGAAGTCGGGCTCCGCCAGGCGAAAATAGTAGAAGGGCTGGTCCTTCTCCCTATCGTCAGCCCGCTTGAAGAACCAATAAGAGATCACCCCCATCCAGGGCCACTCCTCCTGGGCTCGCTCATAGGCTCGAACGGCATACTGGGCCTGCAACTCTTCACTAACTCGACCGTAGACCGGCCTGGCTGGAAACCCCTCGGGCAAGGCGTTCCACCCCACCTCCGACGCCCAGATGGGCTTATCCTCATCTCCGTTT
>CAZERB010000311.1:0-1919 GCA_964514645.1 uncultured Anaerolineales bacterium | reverse complement strand
AGGTTAAACCTGGGGCAGGCTTTCATTCTCACCTTCGTGGGCAAGCTGGACTACATCCCCAACGAACGAGCGGTGCGGTACATCGCCGAGGAGGTCCGTCCCGCGGTGTTGTCCCACCATCCAGAGGCAATCTTTCTGATCATAGGGCAGAATTATGAAAACCTTACTCACTATAGGGACAAGCACCTTCTATTTACCGGCTTTGTCGATGGCCGGAGGGAGTTCACCCCTAACCTAGCCGATTATCTCTCCGCCTCGGATCTGATCCTTGTGCCCCTCGATTCGGGCTCCGGCACCCGAGTGAAGATCTTGGAGGCGGCGGCTTGTGGGAGGCCTATCGTTTCCACTCGGCTGGGAGCCGAAGGGCAAGATTTCGTATCGGGGGAGGAGATCCTCCTCACCGACGAGTTAGGGGAAGAGTTCGTCAGGGGGGTTTTGAGGTTGATGGAGGATGAGGAGCTGAGGAGAAGGTTGGGGGAAAGAGCCTTGCTTCGTGTTCGAGCCTCATATGACTGGGGCAAGGTAATGACCGGCTTCGAAGAGATCTACACCCAACTGACGGGAAAGTAGAAGTCGGAGGCTCTCTTTGCGTGTCTTAGTCACCATCTTCGAAAAACTGGTGCCCATCAGCGGGGGAGGGACCCCCCGCATATCCAACGTGGTTAAGGCCTTCGTCAGACGAGGGCACGAGGTATATGTGGCTTCCTCCGTCGCTATCTCCAGGGAAGAGGCGATCGAGCGATACGGGTGTTTTCATTGGTTGCCCATCCAGGGGGTGAACCGTTTGGATCGGTGGAAGATGCCCAAATATATGGTCGCTTTCCCCCTCAATATCTTGCGAGTGACCAACTACGCTCGACGGTTGAAACCCGATCTCATCGTTTCCCACAATTCCATAGCCGGCTATAGCGCCCTTTTAGCTAAGAGGCTCCATCCCCAGACCATCACCCTGTTAGATCTGACCGATCTTCTCTTCGAATATCTGGAAGAATATGGGTCTAGGTGGTTGAGGTTGACGCTTCTTTTGGGCCGGAGCCTGGAGAGGAGCACCTTTAAAGGCTCCGACAGGATCATCACCATCAGCCGGGCCATGAAGGAGATACTGCTTGGCTACGGGGTAGAGTCTAAGAGAGTGGATGTGGTTCCCGATGGGGTGGATACGGAGATCTTCCACCCCATGGAGGGGGAGGAATTGAGGCGAAGGCTTTCCCCTTCTGCCGAAAGGGTGGTCATCTTTCACGGGGTGATAGACCCCCAGGACCGTCCACAACTTCTGGTGGAGGCCGCCCAGATAGTTTTGGAGAGGTTTCCAAAAGTTGCCTTCTGGCTGGTGGGAGATGGGGCCGCGGTTCCCCATCTTAAGGAAATGGTGATAAGATATAATCTGGAGGAGAACTTTCTTTTCACCGGCTGGGTGCCTCAGGGGAAGGTGGCACGCTATATCTCTGCCAGCGATCTGGGTCTGGTGATCCTTCCAGACATCATCTCCGCTCGAGGCAGGGTCACCCTGAAGGAGTTCGAGTACTGGGCTTGTGGGGTCCCTTCTATCCTTCCTCGTCTTCCAGCGCTAGAAGAGGTAATGGAAGAGGGGGAGGAGGGACTATTTTACACCCCCGGAGACCATCGAGACCTGGCCGATAAGGTTTGCTCACTTCTAACTGATGATCTCTGGCGCAAGGAGTTAGGCGCTCGAGGGTTGCGGAAGGTGAAAGAGAAGTTCGAGTGGCGGAGCCTAGCCGAGAGGTTCGTGCAATTATGCGAAGGTTATCTTGAGGAGGGCGGAGCAACATGAGGGTCTTGGTCACCAACCCCCCCTGGCCTGGGCCAGGGTATGGAGCCCGTTCCGATGTGCGCTGGCCCCATAAGCGGAGCGATAAATACCTGGAGTACCCCATCTATCTAGCCTACACGGTGGCGGT
>CAZERB010000310.1:0-1919 GCA_964514645.1 uncultured Anaerolineales bacterium | reverse complement strand
GGTAGAGAAAGGCGACCGTATTCCAGGTCTCGAAGGTGCGGAAGGTTCGAGCCCGGTTCAGTTTACCTAGGTGGGTCAGTTCTCTGACGGCTAGAACCGATATCAAGGAGGAGTCCTTCAACATGGCTATGAAGTCGTTGCCCAGGGGGGGCAAGACCCTTCTTATGGCTTGAGGGAGTATGATGTAACGCATAGCCTGGAAGTAGCTCATGCCTAGGGAGCGGGCAGCCTCCATCTGTCCTCTCTCGATTGACTGGATACCGGCGCGGAAGACCTCAGCCTCATAGGCCCCATATCCGAAGGCCAAACCGGCGATCGCCCTTGCTGTTACATCTACATCTTGGATATGGAAGCTGACGAAGGCCTGGGCTAAGCCCATAAGGGGTTGTAGGGCGATATTTTGGAGGATGAACGCCCCCAGGCCGTTCAGTACCTGGACACAAAGAGGGGCTACGACATAAGCGAAGTAGATGAGTTGGACCAGAAGAGGGATACCTCTCACCACCTCGACGTAGACAGAAGCGCCGGTATAGAAGATGATGTTCCTCGATACCCGCCCCAAGCCGGCGATCAACCCGAAGATGAGAGAGATGGGGAAAGAAATCAAGGTCACCAGTATGGTCAGTTTTACGCCTAAGATGAGGAAAAGGAAAGCATCTTGATAGGTGGCTGAAGTGAAGATGAGGTAGACGATGAAAAAGAAGGCCAGGAGTATAATCAGGCCCCACCAAGGCACCTCCTCCAGTTTCCGCGTCCAGGGTATTAACTTGGGTTGGGGTCTCTCAATCTCTTTGGATACAGCCATCACTTATCCCTGGAGAGAGAAAAAAGTGGGGGAGCAAACCCCAAAAAGGCTCCTCTTCGAGGCTAATCCGACGGCAAAAGCGGAAAGTGGTTTGCGAGGCGATGGAAAGCGCCTCGCAAACCCGTTTATTCTTATAACCTAGATGAGATTGGCGGTTACTCTGGCCGGAACCACTTCTCGTAGAGTTGGTCCATGGTGCCATCGGCCCAGAGTTGGTTCAGGGCCCAGTTGACCGGTGTGACGAGAGGGCTCTTGGGAGGGAAGACGAAGCCTAGAAGTTCCCCACCGGTGAGGGGCTCGGGGGCTATCTTCAGCTTGCCCGGGTTGGTCACCATGAAACCGACGGCCGCTACCTCGTCGATGACCACCGCATCCACATCGCCAGCGATCAGGGCCACGACCGGCAGGTCATAGGTTTCAAAACTCTGCACCCTATCCTCACCTACCAGGCTGATAGCGGTAATCTCATTGGTGGTGCCTATCTGGACACCCACGACCTTATCAGTCAGAGCGACCAGAGTATCCCCGCTGGTGATCTCCGTCTCATCGGCTCGCACCAAGAGTATTTGGCCGTACTCCATGTAGGGATCGGAGTAGTCTATCTTCTTGGCCCGATCCAGGGTAATAGTGATCCCATCGGCAGCCACATCCTGCTCGCCAGTGGCCATGGCTTCAAAGAGTCCCTCCCAGGCGGTCTCTACGAAGACCGGGGTACAGTTCAGTTTCTCGCAGATGGCCCGCCATACGTCGTAGTCCCACCCCACAGCCTCTCCGGTCTCCTCATCGATGTAGTTGAAGGGCGGATAAGCGTTCTCAACGGCTATAGTGACCTCCTGGCCACCAAAATCCGTCACCACTTCGGTAACCGGAGGTACAGGTGTAGGCGTCGCTGCAGGAGCACAGCTGGCCAGGAGAATACCGACGATAACCAAGACTATTAAACCCCACTTCTTCATGCCTTTCCTCCGTTATAACAAAGATGCGGTAAAGGGTCTCTTCTTTTGAATGGCCTCACCTCCTTCGCCAATCTCATATGAATCATGGCGTTATTCTGAGCGACTGACTTGTAATTAATTGCAAATTTTAACACACTTCTACCTATTAGTCAATGTTG
>CAZERB010000309.1:0-1939 GCA_964514645.1 uncultured Anaerolineales bacterium | reverse complement strand
GGTGGCTGGCAGGGAGACACCCTCTCCGAGGATATGGACCTAAGTTATAGGGCTCAACTTATGGGCTGGGAGTCTCTATACCTCCCTCATGTCGTTGCTCCGGCCGAGATACCGCCCCAGATCCACGCTTTCAAGCGCCAGCAGTACCGGTGGGCCAAGGGTTCCATCCAATGTGCCCTCAAACTGGGGCCCACTCTTTTGACCGCCTCGCTGCCCCTCTTCAAGCGGATGCAGGGGCTTATCCATCTCACGAACTACTTGGTCCACCCTTTCATGACTTTGCTTCTCCTACTCTCCTTGCCCCTTCTTCTCCTAGGCCGTCCCTTTAACCTACACCTCACCTTCATCAGCCTGGCTAGCCTGGGCCCTCCGGCCCTCTACCTCATCGCGCAAAGGGCTCTATATCCCGACTGGTGGCGGCGGTTCTCGCACTTCCCCTTCCTCGTCCTTGTGGGGACAGGGGTCGCCCTGAACAATACGAAGGCGATCTGGGAGGCGGTTATAGGGAAGAGAAGTGACTTCGGGCGCACGCCCAAGTTCCGAGTGGAGGAAAGAGGAGACCGCTGGAAGGGGAAACGGTATGCTTTGCCCTTGAGTGGCGTGACCATGGGGGAGGCGCTTCTCGCTTTATATGCCCTGACGGCGGTGGTCGTGGCCGCGCAACGGGGCAGTTATTACGCTATCCCCTTCCTCCTCCTTTACGGGCTGGGCTTCGGATACGTAGCCTTCTTGACCCTCTTGCACTCACGGCCTAGGGTGAGAGAGAAAAAGCGTCGAAAGAAACCGGCATTTACCTCCCCTTCCGTTCCCGAAGCCCTCCCGGAGTAAGTATTTGCGCCTATTCCTCAGGATTTGCCTTGAGGAAGGAGGCATCGAATGAAAGCCGATAAGCCTCGCATCCCACCGGGGCAGGTGGTGACCAGCAAATTCCCGGTCCTCCATGTAGGGCCTATCCCCACATTCGACCCCCAGAAGTGGGGTTTTAGGCTCTTCGGCTTGGTGGAGGAAGAGGTTGTCTTCTCCTACCAGGAGTTCATGAGCCTGCCGAAAGTAGAGATTGTATCCGATTTCCATTGCGTCACTCGTTGGAGCAGGCTGAATAACCTCTGGGAGGGAGTAACTTTCCGGGAACTGATGAAGCATATAAGGCCCAGGCCTGAGGCCAGGTATGTCATGATACACTCAGATGGCGACTATTCCACTAATCTGCCTCTCCAAGCCCTCTTGGACGATGATGTGCTTTTCGCTTATCGCCACGATAGCCGGGACCTGACCCCCGAGCATGGCTGGCCTCTACGTCTGGTGGTGCCCAAGAGGTACGCCTGGAAAAGCGCCAAATGGGTGCGGAGGCTGGAGTTCATGGAAGAGGACCGGCCCGGCTATTGGGAAGCGCATGGTTATCATAACGATGGCGACCCTTGGAAAGAGGAGAGGTACGCAAGCAAACGTTCGTAAGACTGCAAAAAGAGGCCAAACCATTAGTTGGCCTCTTCTTTACTGATTTTATAGGCTCTACTCTTTCAGCCCTTCTTCATCCTCGGGCTGGATCAACTCGCCGCCGTGTCCGGTCTTAAGCCACGACCTCGATCTTATCGCCTTCTATCACCTCCCCTATGAGCCAGTGCTCTTCGCCTCGCTGGGTGAGGAGTTCTTGTAGGCGTCTCGAACGGTCGGGAGGCACGGCGATAAGTAGCCCCCCCGAGGTCTCAGGGCAGAAGAGGAGATCTATCATCTCCTCCGAGAGCCCTTCTGGAAGCACGGCTCTATCGTTTTCCAAGATATAGTGGCGGTTGCGCACTAGCCCTCCGGGGATGAACCCCCGGGCCGCATAATCTAGGGCTCCAGGGAGGACGGGAAGAGCGCTCACCGAAATCCTCAGGCCCACCTTGCTCCGCTTCGCTATCTCCCAGGCATGGCCCAGGAGGGCGAAGCCGGTTAT
>CAZERB010000308.1:0-1943 GCA_964514645.1 uncultured Anaerolineales bacterium | reverse complement strand
TCCTGCCGGGCGTACCCAAGGCACCCCCTTTATTCGAAGGGGGTGCCCTCATTGACCTCAAAGAGTGGCTAGAGCGCCGGGCCGGCTAGCATCTTTATCTGCTTCTCCTTCTCCCGCCAGGTGACCTTGGAGAGTCCCAGTTTCTCTCGCAGTCTTTCTGAGGGCATCCCCGCCCGATAATCCCGCACAGCAGAGGTCATCCGCAACCTCTCGAAAGAGAGGCCCTCTTCGATCTCTGCCTCTTTCGCCACGTCGGCTAGTACATACTCCAGATTGCGGGCCGTACACTCGAAGAGACGCTCTTTGGGAGCGTACTCTTCTAGGTAGAGCGGGAGGGTTTCTGCGAAGTCGGGGGGTAGCCGCAATTTTCTCTCCTTCCGACGTTTTCGAGGGTCGTTGTACCGGACATAGAGGATGGAAGCGGTAGGGTCGGAGGTGTCGATATGGCTCAATTTTATGTTCATGCACTCTTCTTTCTTGAGCCCGGTATGAAGGAGCAGCGTAACCAAAAGATGGGGGCGGGCGTCGGCCTTATCGCCCTCCATGTGGCCCTTGGTCACTTCAAGCAACCTCTCCACTTGGGCATCGTAGAGGACCTGGGGCAAGGGTGAGGAGGCGGGCTCGTGGATGAGGGCCGCCGCTGGGTCCGAGGGGATGACTCCCTCCTCAGTCAGCCATTTGAAGAAGAGCTTGAGGGTGGTGACACGGCGGGCGTAAGATTTGGGGGTGCAGGAGACACCACGATGGTACCTCAGGTAGGTGAGGAAATCCCTAAGGCTTTGAGTGCCTATCTCTTGCACCGGCTTGGTCAGGCCGACGTACCTACTGAGCAGGCGAAGGTCGCCTAAGAACGCCTTTATCGTGTTCTGGGTGAAGCCTTGGCGCACCATGTGGTCGTGGAAGCCGCCTATGGTGGAAGCCAGTGATGATCCTGGGGTGAGGGTTCGGGTCTTTAGAGGAGTAAAGACGTATTTTTTACCTTCGCCCTCGCTGGGGAAGAGAGGCAACTGTTCAGCGCGCATCGGTTCCCTTCGTGTAGTAATTGAACTACCTTATTCTACCACACTAGTCGGGTTTGTCAACCACCGCCTTATTAGAAAGAGGTTGAAGGAGAGAGATCATTTTGGTCAGGCTAAGTAGCAAGCATGGCAAAGGGAAGGGATTGTTTACCCTGAGCGCAGCTAGGGTCTCCCCTCGCTTTTTTCAGGGAGCCACCAGGTCTTCCCTTATCCCCCTACGACTTAGGGATCGGCAAGTAGAGAGAGAAGCGCGCTAGGGAGGAGAGGTTCCTTCCACCTCATATATGGCTACCCTTTGATCTTCGTAGATGGGAGGAGTATCCCTGAAGTCAGCCTGGAGAGCCTGAAGAATCTT
Source organism: uncultured Anaerolineales bacterium (assembly GCA_964514645.1). Classification (GTDB taxonomy): domain Bacteria; phylum Chloroflexota; class Anaerolineae; order UBA7937; family UBA7937; genus UBA7937. Next base: position 569 of record CAZERB010000308.1, on the reverse strand, counting down.
GGCTCCCCTCTCTTCATCGGGAGGCAGGAGGTCCTTGTGCAAAATAAGGTATCGAAAGCCAAATTGTCGAAAGGTTTCCAAATCTTCACCTTGTGAGCCGGGAGCCTTCATCTGAGAAGCGTCTGCAAAGACCATGTAGCGCTGAAAGGCCGGGATTTGGTCCAGCGGATAGTAGGGTGGGCGAGCCACATATCCGCTGAAGATGGGCCGCTGATGAACAGTCTGAAAGAAGAGGTATAAGGCGGGCCGGAGGCCCCCTTCCTGATCGATGGGTATGTCCAAGACCCCCTGATCTCGGGGTGCAGCCGCCAAGATTTGGTAATAGGGAGGGAAATAGGGGAGTTCGGTCGTAGGGAAAGGAATCGTGAGGAACTCCAAGACCACGAGGCCGCCGGCAATGGGGGCCAGGATGATGGAGACCCGCCTCGGAGCGGTGACAAAGGCTGATACCTTGTCCATGACCCAGGAAAGGCCTTGCCCCGCCATTATCGAAAGGCTGAGCAACACCATAACGCTCATGCGAGCAGGGTAGCGGGAGATGGCCAAGAAAGGGAGAAACCTATAGAGCA
>CAZERB010000307.1:0-1957 GCA_964514645.1 uncultured Anaerolineales bacterium | reverse complement strand
GTGGTCCGCCCGATTAGGCCGGCTAGGACGATCATGGTTATGATATAGGGCGTCATGTCGAAGAATTGGGGAGGGATGGTCACGCCGATGATCTCCAGTTTGATCTGAATGGCATCGGCCGAGGCGAAGAGCAAGGAGCCCAAGAAGCCGCCAAAGGGGGTCCAGTTGCCGAAGATCATGGCCGCCAGGGCAATAAATCCCTTACCACGGGTCATCAGATCCTCGAAACTGCCCACCGTCTCCAGGCTGAACCAGGCCCCAGCCAGTCCAGCGATGAGGCCACCGATGATGACATTGATATATCTGGTTCTGATGACATCGATGCCTACTGTGTCGGCGGCGAGAGGGTGTTCCCCCACGGCCCGGGTACGCAACCCCCAGCGAGTGTAGAAGAGGATGATGTGGGTGGCGATGAGGAGGATAATCATACAATAGACAATAGGCTGATGTTCAAAGAAGAGTGTGCCGATGACCGGTATCTTGGAAAGAAAGGGTATCCTGACTATGGGTAGAGTTTCTCCCACGAAGTAGGCTTTGACCAAGTAGGCGCGTCTTAGAAATCCTGAGGCTCCCACAGCCAGGATGTTAATCGCTGTACCACTGATGATCTGGTCTGTCTTGAAGGTGATGGAGAGCACCGCGTGCAACAAAGCCATTAGGCCGCCAGTGAGGATGGCCGCCAGCACACCCAACCAGATATTCCCGCTCCAGAGGAAGAAGCCGAAACCGAAAGCGGCGGAGGAGAGCATCATCCCCTCGATGGCGATGTTGATCACCGCCGAGCGCTCGCACCAGATTCCAGCCAAGACACCCAGGGCGATGGGGGTGCTCATGCGCAGGCTGGCCTTCATCACGCCCACGAGGTCGAGGCTGCGTCCGCTGGCGGCAGCGATCAACATGGCTAGGATGGCTAAGAGGGTTGCGGTGACCAAGGTGAGGGGGGCGAAGCGATGGAGTTTGGGGGGAAGGGCCAGGACCCCACCCAAGCAGCACAAGAAGCCTATGATGGCCAGGCTCGTCCGTACGGAGACGTTCACCCTGCTCAAGGTGGCAATGCCTAAAGCGGCCGAGGCGGCGGGGTCGATCCGAGTTCGGGCCAGGACCACTAGGGAGATGCCAAGAAATACGAAGATCGTCCCCAGCACCGTGGTGCGCGTAATCCTCCTGCCCTCCGTTTTTACCATCGCCTCTCCTCCTGGGCTAGTAACCACGCCGTCCACACAACGGCCGGTTCAAAAGGTTTAAGGGCAAATTGAGATCTCGGCATAACCATTACCTAACGCCCCCATCCCCTGGTGAAGACCACCTCAGTTATCTCCTCTTTCGGCTTGAGGCGATAGAGCCAGCGGATTATCTCGTCAGCGGCGATGAACATGATCACCAAGGCCTGAATGATATTGATCAGATCCACGGAGATACCAGCCCGGACTTGCATCAAGCCTGCTCCGTTGCGTAATGCCCCCCATACGAAAGCGGCGGGCATAACGCCGAAGGGGTGGCTCTTGGCTATTAGGGCGATGGCTATGCTATCGAAGCCATAGCCGGAGACGAAAGCCGCTGGTAGCTGGTGGTTTAGCCCTAGCACCTCGCCTGCCCCTGCCAGGCCGGCTAGGAGGCCACTGAAGGTCATGGCCAATACGAAATTCTTAGTAACGCTCATGCCCGCCGCCTTTGCGGCTGTCGGGTTGGCCCCCACGGCGCGGATCTCAAAGCCCGTGGTGGTCTTCCACAGGAGCCAGAAGACAACGAATACGGCTATTATGGCCACAATGAAGCCGGCGTGAAGGCGGAAGCCGGGGATGAGACGGGGCAGTTCAGCGGTGGGCAGGATGTAGGGGGTTCTATCCAGGCTGGAGGTGGGGTCTGTCAATTGGTTCTTCACCAGGTACTCGACTATCTTGACCCCGATGTAGTTCATCATGATGGTGTTGATCACCTCGTGGGCCCCTATCTTGGC
>CAZERB010000306.1:0-1960 GCA_964514645.1 uncultured Anaerolineales bacterium | reverse complement strand
GATGGCTATCCAATCGGCCACCCTCTCCTTCCCCAGGCCGATCTCCAAAGCCAACTGGCGAGCCTGATAATCGCGCAGGCTCAAGAAGGGGTCGACGGTTATCTTGGCCAGCCTTTCTGGCATAGTACGGGCCACCTCCTCGATCTCCACACCTCCCTCCGAGGAGGCGATCATCACCGGGGCAGAGAGGGCTCGGTCCACCACCACCCCCAGGTATAGTTCCTTTTTGATGTCTATGGCCTCAACCACCAAGACCTTTTCCACCGCCAGCCCCCTGATGCTCATCCCCAAGATTTGGCCGGCCATCTCCCTTGCCGTTTGGGGGTTAGAGGCGCTCTTTATGCCCCCTGCCTTCCCCCGCCCCCCTACCAGAACCTGGGCCTTGACCATCACCGGAACGCCAAGGCGGGAGGCGATCTCATAGACCTCTTGGGGGCTATGAGCCAACTCGCCTCGCGGCAGAGGTACACCATAACGTGCGAATATCTCTCTGGCCTGGTATTCGTGAAGTTTCAAGGGATCACCCCTCTAAATGTGCCAAAGATTCGGGAGGAAGTCGATAAGTGGCGTATAATAGCCGGCCATAGTTATCGTAAGCCTCCCCATACTCCCCTTGAGGGTATCTAGCCCTCATAATTTCCAGTTCCTCCAGACGTTGAGGAACTATAAAGAAGATAACCCCTTTATCCCCAGGTGGCAAAGAGAGGCAATCTTCTACCTCTAAACAATCGACTTTCTCCGCGTCGGGGGCGATAAATCTTAGCACCCCATGGCCCGCATAGAGGTAAGGAGCCCCCAATAGACAGATCCGATACCCCCCACTCTCTCGCCGCATCTCCCGGGCCATGGTCAGAAAGATCATCTCCGGAGCCTTCTGGGCGTACTCCACAAAATATCTATCATAGTTGACTTTGAAGACAAAAACCCCTAAGAGGAGAAGAAAAGAAGCGAGGAGTATTTGGGATGTGGGCCTAAAGAGCCGCTCACACAGGGAGAAGAGACGCGCCACGAAGAGACCACCGAAGGCGAAGACGGCCGGTACCGCCATAAGGAGACGCGGTGCGTTCGGAGCATCACTGGTCAGAAGGCCACCCAGGATCACCACCATCCAAAACCAGACCAGCAAGGCAGCATGACCAAAACGGAAAGGCCTGGCCAGGGCCAACCCCATCCCCAGCCAGAAGAGCAAGAGGGTACCAAGGTCGAAGGCCGGAAGATCTCGTAAATAGAAACCGCTGGCATCCCCATAATCCACGAAGAACCGTAAATTGCGTAGCAACTGCCAACGTAGGATATCTACCGTACTCCCTTCACCGCCCATCTGGTGCAAGGTATGCTGAATATTCTGGGGACTGAAAAGATAGACCGCCTGTAGGCGGTCTAACAGAGCGGGGGGATGCTCGACATAGTGCAGGAGTAAGGGAGAGACGGCCAACCAACCAGCCAGGGCGAAGAGGAGGAGATCTTTTCCCTTAGCCCGCCGCTCACGCCAGAGAAAGACCAAAAGCACCCCACCGACCAGGGGGATGACTCGAGAGCCGAAATAAAAATAGAGGCTATAGCCGGCGGTCAAGCCAGCCAGACTGTAGAGAAGCGATGAACCATTGGCTCTTGCGACGGCCAGGAGTAAAACGACCAAGAGGGCAAAGGTGGAGGAGTGAATAGGCGCTTGAGCCAAACGGCTGTAATGGATATGTAGGTGGGATACGGCTAGGAGAAAAGCGCTAGCCATCCCTGCCACACGCCCATACCCGTACCGCATCAGGAGATAAAGGAGAGGGATGGAGAGGGTTCCGGCCAACGCCGAGAGCATCCTCATCCCCACCTCATTTCTACCAAAGACAGCCATAGATAAAGCCTGCCAAAAGTAGAACATCGTGGGATGGCTAAGAAAAGCGGTGGAGAAAGGCGAGAGGGGTTGCGTCCCGTTCAAGACACCTAAAGCCAGGATACCCATCTC
>CAZERB010000305.1:0-1960 GCA_964514645.1 uncultured Anaerolineales bacterium | reverse complement strand
TACCCCTTGGAGGTTACAACTCTCCTCCACCGTATCTCTGGTGGTACCGGGAATAGGGGCCACTATGGCCCGGCTGGTCTTGAGGAGGGCGTTCAGGAGACTGGACTTCCCTACGTTGGGACGGCCTACGATAGCCACCCGCACCCCTTGACGGCAGATGATCCCTTGATCGGCGCTGGCCAGAAGAGCCTCTATCCTCTCTTGCGCTCGCCTGAGCGTCTCCGAGATATCCTGTTCTGGTATCTCATCCTCCTCGAAGTCGATGGTCGCCTCTAGATAGGCGAGAGCCTCGACCAATTCGGCCCGCACCCGTCGAATCTCCTCCGACAGCCAACCTCCCAATTGGCTTACTGCCGCTCGTAGGCCAGCCTCCGTCTTGGCTCGCACGATATCCAATACCGCCTCTGCTTGGGCCAGGTCTATGCGACCCAAAAGGAAGGCCCGAGAGGTCATTTCCCCCGGGTGGGCCAATCGGGCTCCATACCGTAAGACTAGTTCTAGGACGCGGCGCAGAGGCACGATGCCTCCGTGGCAGTTGATCTCCACCACATCCTGTCGGGTGTAGGAGTGGGGAGCCTTCATGTAGGAGACTAAGACCTCGTCTACCTTCTCTTCCGTATCGGGGTCGATGATATGGCCGTAATGAAGCCGATACGATTCAAGCCCCTCTCCCTTGGCTCGGCGGAATATCTTTTCGAGGATGGTTACTGAGTCGGGCCCGCTCATCCTCACGATGCCGATCCCCCCCTCGCCCAGAGGGGTGGAGATGGCGGCGATGGTATCGTCTAGGCTATACATATCTGTGCCTTTTACAAAGAAGTCCCCCGGTGGTGCCAGATGTTTCCATCTGGCACGTTTTCATGGTGTCAAGTCTTGGCATGTGATGTCTCTGCTCACTAGCCCTGACTGGCAGGAGGCAACTCCTGCCAGCACTGAGATTATATCAGGGGTAGGGAGGGAGAACAATTCTTGAAGGTGAAAGGGTCTAGGCTTTACCCTCTTGTCAGGTAACTCCCGACATTAAGGACAAGGGTGTAAACCGAGGGGCTTTTATATGCTTGACAAACAGGTCAAACATTGCTATAATTGTACTGGGTGAATTAGTAGAATCTACGATTGCGCCTTCTGCTCGGAGACCATTAAGGCGCTGGAAGAATGGCGGGTCAACCTACTGCTGAGTTGCTACTAATTGTTGGCCAGGCCGCATGAAGATGGGGAGGGGAGATGATGACATTGCATAAGTTAAGACCAGAGCGGGAGTACCTGACAAAACTCCAAATGGTTTACGCCTTGATCGGGTTGATAGCCCTGGGAGGGTCTCTCGCCTTGGCTGTGCCCATCGGGCTCGACGCTGGTGGAACGAGGGGCATGGCCATCGGCATCGTGGTCGCGGTGCTGGTCAACGCCGCCTGGCTGATACCGGCTTTTATCGTCGCCCCCTTCTATTATCGAAGCCTCGAGTACCGGATTCTAGAGGATGAAGTGATCGTGTATGTGGGTGTGTGGACCAAGTCGGTGAAGCATGTCCCCTATCGCGCAGTCACCAACCTTGAAATCAAACGTGGCCCCTTTGACCGGATGCTAGGTTTGGGCACATTGGAAATCCAGACGGCGGGAAGAAGCGGCCAGACGGGTGCTGAGCAGAGTTTGGTTGGCCTAGCCAACGTCCAGGAGGTATACGAGACGGTAAGTACGGCACTAAGGCGCTTCAAGGGGGCGATGGCACCCACTCAGGCGGAATTTGAAGCGGTTTCTATGACTGAGGCCGAGGTTCTCAGCGCCCTTCTAGACGAAGTGCGGGCTATCCGCTGCGCACTCTCTGAGAAAGAATAGCCAGGGCACTTTCTATCCAGGCAACAAATCGCTAAGAAGGTATAGATGGAAATCCAGGTGGATCACGCAAGCGGCGTGCCCATCTACGCCCAGATAATGGAGCAGATCAAACATCTAGTGGCCACCG
>CAZERB010000304.1:0-1966 GCA_964514645.1 uncultured Anaerolineales bacterium | reverse complement strand
GGGGTAGCGCTCTGGCTCCCCAGGTCGTCAAGGACGAGAAAGGGCGCATGGCGCACCGCGTCGAACCTCTTATCGTAGCGGGTGGGGCTAGAGGGAGTGTAGGTGGCCCGCAGATGATCCAATAGGTCGGGGACGACCTCAAAGCGGACCGGGTGCCCTTGTTGGTGGAGGTGGTTGGCGATGGCTGCCGCCAGATGGGTCTTGCCACAGCCGTACATCCCCATAAAGACCAGCCACCCTTGCGGCTTCTCGGCGTACTCCTTGGCGATAGTGTAGGCCCTGCGCAGGTTCTCCTGCTCGTCAGGGGGTAACTCAGGGCGACGAGAGTCGAAGGCCTCGAAGGTCTGATCGGCATAGAGGCTGATAATACTTTGCCCCTCGTCTCTATCGCCGCCGGAGGCTCGAAAGTCCCGGGCCTCGATAATGTAGACCTGGCATAGGTCGGGATCGGTCATGCGCGACCGCAACCGGGCATCGATCTCATCGAGGGGGTGGTTGGTAGTGATCACCATGGGGAGTTGAGCGTTGTACCGGTAGTTAATGATCTGGTAGAGTTTCTCCTGCGCCCAAGGGGTGCTGCTTTGGGTTCCAAGATCGTCGAGGATCAAAAGGGGGGCGGTGCGCACCGTCTCGAACCGCTCATCGTAGGCTACGGCGCTGTCGGGGCTAAAAGTGGCTCGCAGGTGATCCAGGAGATCAGGCACCACCACGAAGAGGACTGGCTCCCCCTGCCCCAGTCGATAGTTGGCGATGGCCGCCGCCAAGTGAGTCTTGCCACAACCATAACCCCCGCTGAGGACCAACCATCCTTTGGGATCCTGGGCGAACCCCTTGGCAAGTTCATAAGCCCTCTTTAGGTTCTCCCGCTGGCGGGGAGGTAAGCCGTACCCCTGGGGCTTAAAACTTTCGAAGGTCATACGGGAGAGGAGGCCCACGTTTCCGGCCCTTCGCAGATCCCGGAGCCTCTTCTCCGCCAGTTCTTTCTCCTTGCATTGGCATAAGATGGGGCGGCCGAAATCGGGATCGCCCGGGGCTACATCTCGATAGAGATAGCCAAGCCCGCCGCAGAGGGGGCATAATGGCTCTCGCTTAGTGCTCGATGTAGTCAGCGTACTCTCCCTTGATGTATCGATAACGGTCCTCCTTAGACCCCCGTTTAGGGGCTCCGTCGTCTTTCCCCTCCCGAGTCCAACGCTCAAGGATAGCCTTTATATATCGCCAATTTCGGGCGTTTCGCTCCACCGCTATCTTGAAAGCCTCCTCTATCCAGGCCGCAGGGTAAGTTTTCTCCGCCTCCCGTAACTCTTCCGCGATCAGGGGTTGCAGCAGGCCGATGTTCTGTTCATAGAGGGCGAAGATGTTAGGTCGTTCTACCTCCACCCCCTCCCCTGGCCTGGAGGGCATCCCTTCCAGCCTCAACTCCCCCCGCTCTATCTTCTCTACAGCCTGGCGCGATGGGGCATCATTCAAGAAATACCAACTTGCCTGGCTATCACCTCCCTCGGGATCCCGTAGGGAAACCCGCAAGAGGGTCCCCCGGGTCACAGCCCTCTCCAACCCCTCGTCGAGGAGATCCTCCGGGCGCCGGCCAGCGGCCTTTCCCTCGGGATCCTTTACGGACAACCCTGCCAGGAGCAAGGGGTCTTCCCTCAGTTCCTGGAGGCTAGCACACCTGAGATGGCCCTTCTTGCCGTGGAGGAGCCAGAGGAGATGGAGGGTGACTTTGAGTTCCGGTAGGTTATCGATGGCGGGCATAAGTTGGCTAAAGAAGAGGTCGGGGAGGGGGGTGAAGCGCACTCTCCCTTCAGGGAAACCAGCAAAGCCTTTCATCTTCTAACCACCAAAGGTACCTTCTTACCACACGACAAAGGAGTGGTCCCTGGCCTATCATGTGCCAGGATAGGCTAGGGTTGCTCTCCCACCCTCTCGGGTCGTACGAAGTTTAGGAACTTGGCCTGTCTCTTCT
>CAZERB010000303.1:0-1977 GCA_964514645.1 uncultured Anaerolineales bacterium | reverse complement strand
GTGATCTCCGGCTCGATGTCGAAGCGGTTCGCCTTTATGGTGAACTGATCGATCACCTCCTTGGAGACCATCTTGTAGCAGGTTTCCATATCCTGGAGCCTCACCCCATAGAGGAGGTTCGTCACCAAGGTAAGGAAACGGTTCCCCCACCGCCGCAGCGCGTCTTGCTCTCGCAGAGTCCGCACCCCGTAAACCACTCTCGTCTTGCCCTCTAAAATCGGCTGGAGCAATTTGCCATAATCACGAGGGTCGTACTCCAGGTCAGCGTCCTGAAATATGACCACCTCTCCCGTTGCCTTCCTTAGAGCGGTCTGGATGGCCGCCCCTTTACCCTGGTTCTCATCATGATAAACGACGACGGTCTCCCCTTTTCCTTCTTCTCCTCGCAAGACCTCCCTCGTCCCATCGGTGGAGCCGTCGTCCACCACGATTATCTCCTTGGGGAGATCGACAGCCCGTACCTGTTGGAGGATCTCCGAGATGGTCTCCCTTTCGTTATAGACGGGCATGATAATGGAGAGTTTCATGAGGCCCCTCCGAAGGAATTCATCGGCAAGCATTATAGACTAGAGGCCAATCTCTGGCAAACGACTTTGGACTGTCACCGAGGGAGAGGGGGATACCCTAGCAATTTCACGGAGAAAGCAAAGGCCCCTTCCAGTGAGGATGGAAGGGGCCATGCGATGGCAAATCCTTGGCCAATTAGGGCTGACTACTAGCACCCAACCGCAATTGTTGAACCGCTACACCCTCCGCCATGAATGGAATATCTCTCTTGGGCTCAATGCGCAATTGGAGCTCACAATCAAGTGCTTCAGCGAGGGCTACCAGCTTCTGGAATGTAATGTTGCCAGCTCCTCGCTCCCATCTCGATATAGCTGTTTGCCCAGTACCTAGCCGGGAAGCTAAATCCTTCTGAGTCATCCCCCTCAATAGGCGCGCCTGCACGAGCTGCCTACGCAATTGATATTCTGGCTCCAAGGCCTCTCGCGCTGCCCGAAACGCTGGATCTTTCATCAGTTTGGCCTTGTGTTCTCGGCGATCCATACTTCCTCCCTTCACACTAGTGCTGCGTTCCGTATAGCGACCTTGAGTTCCCGCATCGGAGTACGATTGCTCTTCTTTTGATAGATATGTAGAATGACAATGTGTCTGTTCGGCCTGGTTACGAACAAGAGACGATACCACCTGCTCTTGGAGATGACTCGTAGCTCCCAAATGTCGGGCTTCTTGTTAATCTTCCTTAAGTATGCACCTCCCAATTCAAGTCCAAACTCTTCAACCAAATCAAGGTGCATGTCGATCTTTGCTCGTGTATCTGCATCCAGGCGGTCAATGAATTGCTCGATAGGGCATCGTCCACTTGCTGACTCAATATACTCTATCCTATAGTTCCTAACCATAATATAACATATATGTCATATTAAGTCAAACAGAAATAACAACGATTCTAGCTGCCTGTGCTCCATAGTCTAGCATGGGTAGAATGATTAGTCAATCTTGAGCAATTGTCCTCACTTTTTCAGCCTCTTTCTAGCCGAACCGCGCAGATTTCAAAAATCTGGGCACAGCAGATAGCCGCCATCATACTCGTCCTAGTTGCTTTCCAGGTACCTCGCTTTCTATCACGCCGCATCGAAGTCTACCCTGGGCCATAGCCGTCACCATTACCACCCCCTCTACCATCACGAGTTCCCCCTCCCCCATCACCGCGGAAACGATGATGCCCATCGTCAATAACGCTAAAGGGCCAGGGAACTCTCCCTGGTCCAAAGCAACCAGGACAAGCCCTGGCCCCAAACTTTTGCTCAATCCTTGCTAAGGCTCGAATACCGGGATCGGGACCCGCTTATGTTTCGTCTCCGCTATCTGACGCTTCAGCCTATCCACAAGTTGGGGATCGAAGGCAAGGGTGCCTCCTGACTCCAAAGCAGTCAATATTTGATCCAGATCGTCATAGGTTATCCCCAACTCCCC
>CAZERB010000302.1:0-1982 GCA_964514645.1 uncultured Anaerolineales bacterium | reverse complement strand
GATGAGGCTTATCGTTGAGCCCCGATGAGGTGTGATCTCCACCTTCACTCCACCGTCTCCGATGGTGCCTATTCGCCTTCACAATTGGTAAAGATGGCCCTAGTCAAGGGGCTGGAGGCTATCTCTCTCACCGACCATGATTCGACGGAGGGAATAGATCTAGCCTTACAGGCATCCAGAGGTACACCCTTGGAGGTGATACCGGGGGTGGAGATAAGCGCTGAGGCGGGATCCCTGGAAGCCCATATCTTAGGATATTACATCGATCACCATCACGAACCTCTCCTGGAGAGGTTAAGAGCCATACGGGATTTTCGCCGCCATCGCGCTTGGAAGATGATCGATAGGCTAAACGATCTAGGTATGCCCCTCAGTCGGGAACGGGTGGCGGAGATAGCGGGGGAGGGTTCCATAGGGAGGCCCCACATCGCCCGAGCGATGATGGAGAAAGGGTACGTATCTTCGACCAGTGAGGCTTTCGTCAACTACATCGGAAGAAACGGTCCCGCCTACGTCCCTCGCTACAAGATAACCCCACTGGAGGCCACGCAGATGATCTTAGAATCTGCGGGGCTTCCCGTCCTGGCTCACCCCTTGGAGGTGTTAGGGCTTTTGCCTGAACTTGTGGCTGCCGGCCTGGTGGGGCTGGAGGCTTACTATGGCCAATACTCTCCAGAGCAATGCCAGGATCTGGCCTGCTGGGCGAAGGAGTATGGCCTCATCGCCACGGGAGGAAGCGATTTCCACGGCAAAGGCATCCTAGAGACCCCCGACCTGGGAGAGCTCTGGATCCCTGAAGAGGTGGTGCCGCAACTGCAGGCTCTAAAGCGGTCAAGGGCTTGAAACCCTTCAAAGCAAGGCTAAACTCGCTCTCTCACCTCCCCGACTGGGATTTCCACGGTCACCTCGCTCCTCAGTTCTACCTCTACCGTCTCCTTGAAGATGTTTACGCTCTTCACTTTCCCTACGCCGTAGGGGGTCTCCACCATAGTGCCTACTTTGGGGAACCTCTCCTTCAGGGAGCGGTAGGTCTCACTCTCATAGGCGAGGCAGCAAAGTAACCGTCCACAGACCCCGGAAATCTCCGCCGGGCTCAAAGAGACATCCTGTAGTCTAGCCATCTTTATGGAGACGGGCGAGAATTCACAGAGATGGGTGGCGCAGCAGAGGCGCCGACCACACCGCCCCAATCCCCCCAGAAGCTTAGCCTCGTCTCGCACCCCCACCTGGCGAAGCTCCACCTTGGTTTTGAGGGTTCGGGCCAGATCTCTTATCAACTCCCGGAAGTCGACCCGTTTCTCAGCGGTGAAGTAGACGACCAGCCGGCTGCCGTCGAAGTTGTATTCCGCCTTGATGAGTTTCATCTCCAGGCCATGCTCGGCTACCTTCTCCTTGCATCTCTCCAGAGCCTCTCGCTCCTGTAACCGGTAGGTTTCGCTCTCCGACAGGTCGAGGGTGGTGGCTCGGCGCTCTATCGCTTTGAGATGCTCGGAAGGCTCGCTCACCTCTTGTGGAGGCGCGATCACTCTCCCCAACGCTCGCCCCCGCGCCGTATCCACTACCACATATTCGTTGACTTTCAAATCCTCGAACCCGGTGGCATCAAAATAGTATACCTTCCCTGCCCGCTTGAAACGAACCCCTACTGCCTTAGGCATGATATCTTTCCCCCTGGTTATCGCTTGCCCGGCAGGTCCAACACCAAGACCTCTAAGGCCAAACGAAGGTTAACATTGCTCTCTAACTGTTGCAACGCTTTCCGTATGGAGGAGATGAACCCCCTTATCTCCCCCAACTCGTGCTTCTGTGCCTCTTCGGCTAAGGTATTTTGCCGATCGATATTCTCCACCTTATCCCAGCACCCCTCTTTCGCTAAGAGGAGGTCTCTCCACCAGCCAAGCCATAGGGTCAGGATCTCTTTGGCCTGTTCGGGCTGGCTTCCCCAGCGCTGGGCAAAGGAGAGCCTCTCCAGCCGCCTGGCA
>CAZERB010000301.1:0-1987 GCA_964514645.1 uncultured Anaerolineales bacterium | reverse complement strand
ATCGACTATGAATAGGCCGAGGATCATCATCCAGATCACATCATACCGCATCCAGAAGAGGAGCACCGCTTCCCCTTGGAGGAAGAGGGCTATGGGGACGATAATGAAACTGGCGAGGAGGTTGGCAGCACGAACACTGGTAGTATGGCTGGAGACCACCACTGCCCCAGCCACCATCACTAAAGCCTCCATAGTCGTGAGAAGCACCACCTGTAAGAACGCTTGTCCTGATATATGGTAGTCGGTCGTCCAGCGCAGCCCTATGAGATGGAAGATGAGACCCAAGTAACTGGCTACTAAAGGCAAGAGCATGGCGGCCAAAAGTTTGCCCAAGTAGAGTTCTCCATCTGAGATGGGCGTAGCCAATAGAGGCTCTAGAGTGTTTCTCTCCCTCTCCCCTACGAAGGTCTCCAAGGCTATCACCAAGGAGAAAGAGATGGGGAAGAAACCCACGATCAAAAGGGAGAAAGGCACCAGTTGCTGGGCGATGGTAGCCGCGTTATCGGCCACACCATAAGCCACGGCGAAGTTGGTGGCCACTGCGGAGGCAAGGCTCATTATCCAAGGGAAGATAAGGGTGAGTAGCAAAATGGGGGTGACGATCCGCCAATCCCTGAGGGAGTCGCGCACCTCCCGCCTGGTGATGACCAGAGCCCTGGTTAACGATTCGCCGGCTCCCTTGCTCATCACCAGGGGGCTAACTTTGAACCGAGAGGGTATCTCCATCCCCATCCTCCATGATATGGAGGTAGACCTCCTCCAGGCTACGGAGCACCTCGCTCAAGGTGATCACCTCCGCTCCTTCCTCGGCCAGACGGTGGAGAAGGAGAGGGTTCACCTCCTCCGGCGAGGAGGTGCGATATCGGAACCAGGTAGGGCCATGCTCCTCGATCTCCACCCATTCTCCCACCTTAGGCAGTAATCTATCTAGAGGTGAGGCTAAGCGCAACTCAAATAGGGGAGTCCCTAGAAATTGCCGTTTCAACTCCCCGGGCGTCCCTAGGGCCGTGATCCGCCCTTGACTAATAATGGCTATACGATCAGCCAGGCTCTCCGCTTCCGCCAAGTTGTGGGTGCAAAGGAGGATGGTATGTCGGGAAGAGCGTAAACCTCTAATGTAGTCCCGCACCATCTTGGCGCTATGAGGGTCCATAGCCGAAGTGGGCTCGTCGAGGAAGAGGATCTGGGGGGCATGGATCAGAGCCCGCACGAGGGCCACCCTCTGACGCATCCCTTTGGAAAACTCGGCTAGGCGCTTCCCTCTCATACCCAAGACGCCAAACCGTTCCATCAGTTCGTCGATGCGACGCCGACGTTCCGCTTTTGATATGCCATACAGTTCTCCAAAGAAGTCGAGATAATCGCCTAGGGACATACGGAGATATAGGCCCGGGAATTCGGTCAAAAAACCTACCATCAGGCGGATGATTTTGGCCTCCTCCACAATGTCGTGGCCGGCGATGGTAGCCCGACCGGAGGTGGGCTTGAGGATGGAGGCCAAGAGACGAACACTCGTCGTCTTACCCGCGCCATTGGGCCCTAGGAGAACTAGGATCTCTCCCTCTCTGATCCGCAGGTTCAGGCTATCAACCGCGCGCAGCGAGCCGAACTCTTTGGTCAGGTTTTGGGTCTCGATGATCATCCCTTTACCATTCTTCCGCTTTCAGTTCCCTTCCGATCCTCTCCGCTATCTCTTCCTCATCCAGTGGGGGGCGAGGGTATCTCTGACCACATCGGGGGCACCGCCATTCGTAAGAAGCGAGCCTTCCGAACCAAGTTAGCCCCAAGAGTTTCCTCCTCACCAGGGCCAGGAGTTTCTGCCGCGGGCGACAACGGGAGCAATAAGGGCCCAGAATAACGATCTCCCCTGTGAACTCGTTGCGGATAGCCATCCAAAGAACATCTAGGCGGTGACGAAGCCTTACCGCCCTACCCAACCATTTCCGCTTATGGACAGGCATGAAAGGCGGGCGGGGAGGACGCTCTA
>CAZERB010000300.1:0-1991 GCA_964514645.1 uncultured Anaerolineales bacterium | reverse complement strand
ATGGCCCCTTTTGCTTATCCCTGCAACTGTCTCATATGTTTCTGAACGAGATCAGTTAAACCTCATATATATCGTCGAGCAAGCGGTAGAGATGGGGTAACTCTAGGACCTTGGGACTCTCCTCGTCCCGGCGCTTAACCTCTACCCCACCCACCTCTAAGGCTCTTCTGCTCACCGTTAACCGAAGGGGAAGACCGATAAGATCCGCATCGTTGAACTTCACTCCTGGGCTCTCCTCCCGATCATCATATAAGAGTTCGTACCCTCTAGCCAAAAGAGCCCGATATAACCCTTCCGCCGCCTCGGACACCTCCGCCTGGCCGATATCTAAGGCGACGAGATGAATCTGGTAGGGAGCGATCTCCGGGGGCCAGATGATCCCTCTTCCATCGTGATTCTCCTCGATGACCGCGGCCAAGAGGCGTCCCGTCCCGATGCCGTAGCAGCCCATCACCAGGGGCTTTTTTTGACCATCCTTATCTAAGAAAGTAGCCCCAAAGGCCTCGCTATATTTGGTCCCCAGTTTGAAGATATGGCCCAGTTCAACCCCTCTAGTGAGGCGAAGCGACTTCCTACAACGAGGGCAAAGGTCGCCCTCGCACACCATAGCGATATCGGCCAAGAGATCCACCTCGAAATCACGAGGGTAGTTGACTCCCTTCAGATGGTACCCCTCCTTATTCGCTCCGGCTACGAAGTTGGACCCCTCATGGATGGAGCAGTCGGCTACTATCTTCACTTTGCCTTTCAAACCTAGGGGTGAGGCGTAACCAGCCACTATGCCTGCCCCCTTGACCTCCTCCTCAGTGGCCAGGCGCAATTCCGAAGCCTCAAGCAACCTGGCTAACTTAGCCTCGTTCACCTCCAGATCGCCCCTAATGATCACGAAAACCAACTGGCCAAGGGCGATGTAGAAGATGGCTTTAAGGCTCTCCCTGGTGGGGACTCCGAGGTAATCGGCCACCTCTTGGATGGTCATCATCCCCGGAGTAGCCACCTCCTCCAAGGGTCGCTCCTTTTGCCGAGCCACCTCTTCCCTAATAGCCACCGCCCCCTCCGCGTTGGCAGCCCAACCGCAGGCCTGGCAAAGGACTAAGGTATCCTCCCCAGCCTCGCTTAGGAGCATGAACTCATGGGAAGCCGAGCCCCCCATGAGGCCCGGATCAGCCTCCACTGCCAACGGCTCAAGACCGCACCGGCGGAAGATGTTGAGATAGGCTTGATAAACCCGAGGGTAGTAATCGTCCAAATCCCCCTCGTTGGCGTGAAAACTGTAAGCGTCCTTCATGGTGAACTCCCGCACCCGGATCAGCCCCCCTCGAGAGCGGGGCTCATCGCGGAACTTAGTCTGGATCTGATAGACCATGAAGGGGAGTTGCCGGTAAGAGTTGATCTCCCTCCGAGCCAGATCGGTCACCACCTCCTCGTGGGTGATCCCCAGCACCAACTCCCGTCCCGTCCGGTCGCAGAAGCGGGCCATCACCGGCCCCGCCTCTTCGTACCTTCCCGTGGCCTGCCAAAGTTCCGCCGGATGGACAGAGGGCATCCGGATCTCCTGGCCGCCGATGGAGTCCATCTCCTGGCGCATGATCCCTTCGATCTTCTTGAGGGCTCGCCAGCCTAGAGGCAGATAAGTGTAGATGCCTGCCGCCAAGGGACGGATCATCCCGGCCCTAAGCAAAAGTTGATGGCTAACCATGGTCGCCTCGGCGGGGACCTCCCGCAGAGTCCGGCCGAAGAGTTTCGAAAGGCGCATCATCGCCTCCTAAAAAATTAGCCAGCCTTCGGTCTGGAAGGCCGGCCCAGATTCAGATACCCCGCACGCCTATCCAGACCCCCGATCTGGCCAAGTAGGGCTCTCAACAGAGACAAATCTGAAGGGTAACCAATCTCCCCTCATCGGCTTTCCTCACAAGAACCATAGCCTAGAGGCTCGAAGGAGGCCAACCCCTCGCTCACTAGAGACACCCCGTCTTCTCTAGATGTCTCCA
>CAZERB010000299.1:0-1997 GCA_964514645.1 uncultured Anaerolineales bacterium | reverse complement strand
CAAGATGTCGTGTAGCGCTGCCCAGTCAAGGGCGAGCAGAAGCAACACCATGCCAGTCAAAAGAACGGTTTTCATTTCATCGCCTCTTTCATCTGTGCTTTCAGCAATAATATAGGGCAAATCAACCTATATTTGGGCGATGGCTATAAGGCTGAAAAAGGCCCAGGCCGCATAGCCGTATCGCCAGCGGCGCATAGTGAGGCCGGGGACAAGCAAGGCCAGAAGCGCTAGGGAGATAATTATGGCCGGGGTGGGGTTGCCCTGCCAACTGCCTAACGTCTCCAAGAAGGGCAGGATGACCCACTTGAAGGCCATAGTCAGGACCACAGGGAGGAGAGCAGCCAAGACGGCCTGATTGGCCGACTCGACATAGACCTGTCGCATCATCTTGGCCACTTTTTCCGCCTCGCCGAAGCGGGCGATAGCCAGAGCCATGCTCTCTTCCGGGCTGTACCCTTTCTGGTGAAAGCCCGCTGCCGACTCCACCAGGTGAGAGCGGATCTCCTCTAGGATTTTCTCCTTGGTTGGCGTGTCGACGTAGAGTTGGCGTGCTAGATGGGCTAGGTACTCTTCCAAGGATGGCATGTTTACGTCCTGATTCTGTCTCAAGTTGAGGCCGGCTCCGTCTCCTGGCCTAGTATCTTGAGCAACCGCTGGGAGAAGGTCGTCCATTCCGCAGCGGACTTCTCTAGGACCCTCCTGCCCTCTTGCGTGATGGAATAATATTTCCTCGATGGCCCCTTCTCCACCACTTGCCACTCCCCTTTCACCAGATCTTCTTTCTCCATACGGTGAAGGAGAGGGTAAAGGGTTCCCTCTTTGAAGTCGAAGTAGCCCCCGCTCCTCTGCTCTAACTCCTTGGCTATCTGGTAGCCATACATCGGCTCCTCGGCCAGGAGGCTGAGGACGAGGACTTGGGTACTGCCCTTTCTTAGATCGGCCATGATTATTCTTCCAACCCCTTCACTGGCTTTGACCGGTCACTCTTAGATATTTTAACACATGCTCAGAGAAATTTCTCCTATCTTGTGCCCCCATTCCTCAATCCGAAATTACGTTTGGCGGGGGATCAGCCGCAACCCGCTGGCGATGCGGTTGAGGACCAGGCCAGCGATGAGCGAGCCCCAGATCTGGGCCAAAAAAATAAGGGGCTGCCACCACTGCTGGCCGTGGGCGATCAGCCAGTCACGCCACACAGCATAGGCCACCAGGATAACGCCACCGCCCAAGAGAGCAACGAGAGCCAGGCTAACCGCTTTGGCCCGCGTATCTCCCCGGATGAACCAGAGAATCAACACTGAGTAAAGCAGTCCGACTGGCCCACAGGCCAAAGCGATGTCCACCCGGTTGAAGGGGCCAGCGGTCATCGAGGCGATGATGTTCAGAGAGATGTTCGTAGCCATGCCCAGGCCCACCAGAGCGGCATCATGCCAGCCCCGGGCAGCAGCGACGATGACCGGGGCTACGATGACTACCAGCAGCCCTATCATGATCAGGATGTCGGCCCAAGGGGAGATGAGCACAGGCTTGTCTTCGCCGGCGACTGCCAAGGCGAAAGCCACGGCCCACGTGGCAGCACCCACCCAGGTATAACTCCAGCGAGGTAGCCGCCGCCATGCCCCCACCAGGGCCCCGACCACCAGGACAAGAACTGCGGCTCCGCTCACAGCCGCGCCCGCGCCCAAGCGAAGCACGTTGATTCCGCCACGAAGCACACTCCGTGATGCTCCGCCGATGACCAGCCCATCCAGGGGGTGAATTATGAGGATAGTCACCATCATGGCCACGCCGAACAGAGCGGGGGGGGATAGCAGCAATTAGTTCGTTACGGCCGGGATTACTCCCCTTACCTCTGATGCTCGATGTCATGGAGATCTCCTCTCGCAGAGATTTCGGTATACATAGATTATCTAGGTACATAGACATTATACTACCCTTTTCGGGATCTGTCAAGGGTTGCTGCGATGGAGGAAAGGTGCTATACTCTCTTCCAATAG
>CAZERB010000298.1:0-2007 GCA_964514645.1 uncultured Anaerolineales bacterium | reverse complement strand
GGGCTCATCCCCTCTTCGGCCGCCTGGTGGAAGATGCAGGTGGAGGGGGTCATGCCGGGGAGGGTGTTGGTCTCGGTGATTATCACCTCCCCATCAACTACGAAGCCATCGATACGGGCATAGACTTTGATCCCCAGAGCCTTGTAAGCCTGAACCATTACCTCTTGCACCTTCTTTATCATCTCTGGAGGCAAAGGTGCGGGGGTGATCATCTCCCCCTCGCCCGGCAGGAACTTTTCCTCTAAGGTTAGGAAGTCGCCTTTGGCTGGCAACTGAGAAGGCGGGAAGGCCACCGGCTCTTCGTTACCGGTGACCGTGCAAGTGATCTCCATACCCACTAGGAGTTCCTCTACTAGGGCGATGGTGTCCCACTTATAGGCTTCTTTTAAGGCCAGGGGTAACTCTTCCGCCCCCTTCACCACTGAAAGACCAACGCTGCACCCTTCCCTGGTAGGCTTCACCACGCAGGGGTAGCCCAAGGTCTCCTCGATCTTCTTCTCCATCTCCTCTCTTCTCTCTTGCCACGTTTTCTCGGAGACGGCCAGGTATCTTGGGACTCTGATGCCGGCAGCGGCGAGGATACGACGGGTCATATCTTTGTCCATCCCGATAGCCGAGGCCAGGACTCCAGAGCCGGTATAGGGGGTATTTAAGAGTTCCAGAAGGCCTTGGAGACAGCCATCCTCCCCATATTTGCCGTGCAGCCCGATATAGACGAAGTCCACCAGTTCTTTCAACTTCTCATAGGGGATGCGGTTAGCTTCTTTTTCTAATCGAGCCTCGATGTCTGCGGTGGTGTTCTGGACCAAAAGGGGCAGGGTCATCTCCCAAAGTCGCCCTTTGCTGTCCAGGAAGATGGGAAGGCCCTCATATTTGGAGAGGTCTAGATTATTGTATATATTGCGGCCACTCTCCAGAGAGATCTCCCGCTCACTGGACATGCCGCCCATGATGACGCCGACGCGGAGCCGACTCCTCTCCTCTTTTGCCATGAGTTCTCCTCTATAGGGGTCCCTTCTTACTCTTATGGGCTTGCAGAGCCAACTCGATCATTCTATCGAAGAGCACGGTAGCGTTCAGCCCTATTTCCGCCGCCTGGTGAAAGATGAAGGAAGAAGGGGACATGCCGGACGAGGTGTTGGGATCGGTGAGGAGTATCTGGCCGCCCTCTAGGAGGAAGCCATCCAGGCGGCCATAGTTCTTGAAGCCCAAAACTTTATAGGCTTTCATCACCTCTTCTTGTATGATTTTGATCATCTCCTTCGATACCCGGGCGGGGGTGATCTTCTGGGAGCGGCCGGGCATATATTTGTCGTCATAGGTTAGATACTCATGGGTAGCCACTGTCTCTGTGGGAGGCATAGGCCAAAGTTCCTCATTCCCCAAGACGATGCAAGAGAACTCCAGGCCATCCAGTTTCTCTTCTATGAGGGCTGAGTTGTCCCACTCGAAGGCCACCTCCAGAGCGGGGCCGATATCTTCCTCCTTCCCTACCACCGATACGCCGATGCTTGAGCCTTCGCGGCTGGGTTTGACCACGCAGGGGAGGCCGATCTCATTGATGATCTCATCTTGCGTTCCTCGTGGATCCCGCTCCCAATCGGCGTCTTGGACTACCATCTCATGGGCCACTTCCAACTGGGAGGCTTTGAGCACCCGGTGAGCCATGGGCTTGTCCATGCAGAGAGCCGAGGACAGGACCCCAGAGCCGGTATAGGGTATCCCCAAAAGTTCGAGGAGACCTTGGATGCAGCCATCATCGCCGTATTTGCCATGAAGGGCGATGAAGGCGAAATCGATGAGGCTTTTGAGTTCTTCGTAGGCGATGCGCTTCGCTTCTTTCTCCAGTCGGACGATGATATCTGAAGTGGTGTTCTGAACGGTGAGTTTCTTGGGAAGTTCCCAGAATCTATTATCAGTGTCCACGAAGATGGGGATGGGGATGTACTTTTGGCGATTCAGGTGCATATAGACCTGTCGCCCGCTAGCCAGCGAGGCCTCTCGTTC
>CAZERB010000297.1:0-2016 GCA_964514645.1 uncultured Anaerolineales bacterium | reverse complement strand
TTTGCTCCCAGGGTGAGAAGTGCTATAATTGTTACTTGCTCTGAGAGGGTCACGTTAGGGGAGTGAGCGTATGGGCTTAAGTCGAGCGGAAGTGGAACATATCGCCGAGTTGGTGAAACTAGCCCTCACAGAGGAGGAGAAAGAGGTCTTCGCCCTGCAACTATCGAGCATCCTGGAACATTTCCAGGCTCTCCAGGCCCTCGATACGACGGGTATTCCGCCTACCGCCCAGGTGATCGCTCTCAAGAACGTCATGCGAGCCGATGAGGTCACCCCTTCTCTCTCGCCAGAGGAGGCTCTGGCTAACGCTCCTCAGGCCGAGAAAGGGTATTTCAAGGTGCCGGCGGTTCTGTAAGCGCGGGCGAGAGCGATGAAAATTGCTTGGTTCGGGCATAAGGCGAAGGAACGCGGCGAAGCCTATCACAAGGAGAACGTCCAGAGGTAATGGCTTGCGGGTTAGCCACTGTGGCCACTGATGTGGGCTGCCATGGGGAGGTATTGCGTGGAGCGGGCATCGTGATCCAGCCTGGCGAGGAGAGTCAACTCCGCTTGGCCTTGCGACTTCTGGTCGACTACCCGGAATTTCGCCACCTGTTGGGAGAAAAAGCCCGTGAGCGGGTGGTAGAACACTACTCCTTAGAGGGAAATATCGACCATCTAATGGAGTTATATAGGAGGCTCATTGGTCGCGCTGCATGATTTGACCGCCCATGAGGCCCATGAGTTGCTCTGGCGGGGAGAGATCACCTCGTTGGAGTTGACCCAGGCGGTCTTGGATCGTATCGTCGAGATAGACAACGAGATCAAGGCCTACCTTACCCTCACCCCTGAGGCGGCTTTGAAACGGGCACGAGAGGTGGATACCCTCCTTTTTGCTAAAAGGAGGGAAGGCGAGGAACCTACTCCCCTTTTTGGGGTGCCGATGGCGATCAAGGATGTGATCTGCACCCAAGGGATAGAGACCACCTGTGGCTCGAAGATCTTGGAAGGGTTCATCCCTCCTTATAGCGCCGCGGTGGTGGAGCGCCTAACGGAGGCTGGGGTTATAACCTTGGGAAAGACGAACACCGACGAGTTCGCCATGGGCTCATCCACCGAGAACTCCGGGTTTTTCACCACTCATAATCCTTGGGATACTAGCCGAGTACCCGGGGGTTCCAGTGGCGGCTCTGCGGCGGCTGTAGCCTCTGGGGAGGCGATCTTCGCCCTGGGCACTGATACAGGAGGGAGCGTCCGCCAACCAGCCTCCCTCTGCGGAGTAGTAGGGTTGAAGCCTACCTATGGACGGGTCTCCCGTTACGGTCTGATAGCCTTCGCCTCCTCCTTGGATCAGATAGGCCCTCTGACCCGGGATGTGACCGATTGCGCCTTGGTGCTGGAGGTGATCGCAGGTTACGATCGAAGGGATTCCACTTCCCTCGACCTCCCCACCCCGAACTACAGGGAAGCCCTCCTGCCCGATATCAAGGGGTTGCGGGTAGGCGTTCCAGGGGAATATTTCGTCGAAGGGGTGGAGCCCCGGGTGGCAGCGGTGGTGCGTGCAGCCATCGATCTTCTAGCCGATCTGGGAGCCGAGATGGTGGAGATCTCCCTCCCCCACACCGAGTACGCTTTGCCTACCTATTATCTCATCGCCCCCGCTGAGGCTTCGGCCAATCTAGCCCGCTATGATGGGGTGAAGTATGGCCTCTCTTGCTCCGAGGCGAACGATATTTGGGAGGACTACCGACGGACGAGGGAGACCGGCTTTGGCTCAGAGGTGAAGCGTCGGATAATGCTAGGGGCTTACGCCCTCTCTGCTGGCTACTACGATGCCTACTACCTCAAGGCCCAGAAGGTTCGCACCCTTATCAAGGAGGATTTCGACCAGGCCTTCTCGAAGTGCGACGTCTTGGTGGGGCCCACCTCTCCCACGGTGGCTTTCAAGATCGGGGAGCGGGTGGAGGACCCCTTGCAGATGTACCTCTCCGATATCTTTACCCTCTCCCAGCCGTTGGCGGGTATCCCTGGTATATC
>CAZERB010000296.1:0-2018 GCA_964514645.1 uncultured Anaerolineales bacterium | reverse complement strand
TAACTGAACCAGCGACTAGCGAGCCGGAAGTGGCTCATGGAAAATATAAGGCGCGAGTCGCCCATGACCCCCGTGTTCGCAGAGATGAAGAGGATGGTCGCGCCCAGAAAGGCGGCGAAAGGCCCAGCCAGCACGCCTAGGTAGGGGATGTGGGAGGCGAGATAAGCGATGGGGTCGGACTCGTGGGCCCTGAACTCCTGCCAAGGCAGGATGCCCAGCCCCACGGTGGAGAAGGCCAAGGCCAAGATAAAGACGGTGAAGATGAGGGCGATAGAGGTGCGCGGGATGACCGTGGCCGGGCGGCGGGTCTCCTGAGCCGCCTGGGAGATGCTCTCCAACCCCACGAAAGAGATGATGGAGAGCGAGAAGCCGTACATAAATTGTCTGAGGGTAGGGAACTCCTGCGTCCACTGTTGGACCAGCAACTCCGGCCTCCAGGCCAGGATGAAGCCGAAGACGACCACCGATATCTCCAGGGTCAGGTCCACCAGGCCGATGACCTCGTTGACCAGAGACGATTGGCGGATGCCTCGTACGTTCAGCCACAACAAAAAGGCGATCATTACTACGGTTTCACCCAACCAAAGGAGGTTGATGTTCTGGAAAGGCCCGATAGTCGTCGCAAAGTCGGCGAGGCGGATTCCAAAGTGGGGTAGGAAGAAATTGACATAACCTGTGGAAGCAGTAGCGAAGAGGGCGATGTCAATGGTGTAATCGAGGAGGAGCGCCGCGCCGGCCAGGAAGCCAAAGAAGTCGCCCAGACCGCGTAGGGTATAATACTGACCACCGCCGGCCACGGGGTAAGACGAGGCCAATTCGGTGAAGGCCAAGCCGATCATGATATAAACTAGGCCGGCTAGGGCGAAGGCTAGCGGCGCCCCACCCTGGGCGGCGCCGATGACCAGGCCCAGCGCCACATAGATGTCGGCCCCCACATCGGCGTACCCCCAAGTGTAGGAGCCCCAGATTGTCACATCCCGCCGCAGTTCGAGCCTCTCGACAGCCGCGGGTATGCTGTCATCCTTCATCTTCCAGTCTTTCTTACAATAGACCCGCCAAGTTATACTGAAGTTTGGCGAGGTTCAAAAAACCGCTCTCAGGCTATTCCGAAAAGCATATTATACCATAACCAGCGCTTTCGGCAAGGTGAAGTGGCCTCGGGGGTTGGCAGCGGTTCTGAGAGGCTCAGCCGAGGCGACAGCGCCCGCGACACGTTGAAGCCTTTGCCGTCACGGCTCGCTCGGGGCAGTGAAAGCCGGCAACAGATGTTCCTTCTTAGGTTTCTCACCAGATTTGGGGAATATAAGGCAAGGGGTAGTCCTTCTCCAGTTTGGCGCCTCTTGGCGATCGTCCCGGCTACCAGCCTCCTCTCGACCGGGCCAGAAACCGCATGGCGTACTCATCTCGTCCCATTAAAAGATCGCAGGTGGCTATTGTCTTGCGAATCTCAATATCCAGAGGATCCACGATGGCACAGGTCAGCCCGGCTGCTATGGCCATAGCGAGAAACGATCTGCTGATCAGACTACGCTCTGGCAAGCCAAAGGAGATGTTGCTCCCTCCCAAGGTGATATTGACCCCCAGGTTCATGTGGATCAAGGTGATAGCCTCCAGGGTTACCACTCCTGCCGTGTGGTCCGCTCCCACTGTCATTGCCAAGGGGTCTAGGATCACATCTTCAGGGGGAATGCCATAGCGCTCAGCAGTGGCTACGATCTTTTTCCCTATCTCCAACCGTCGCTTGGCCTCCTTGGGGATGCCCTCTTCATCCATGCATAATCCGATCACTGCACAACCATATTCCTTCACCAAGGGAAGCACTGCTTCTAGAGATGTCTCCTCACCAGTAACCGAGTTCACAAGAGGCTTGCCCGGACAAACGGCTAAGGCGGCAGTTAGGGCTGCGCGGTCAGCCGTGTCGATGGAGATGGGCACTTCTACCGCCTCAGCCACCGTCTGAACTGCCAGAGGGAGAACCCTCCCTTCATCGACATCGACAGCGCTCACGTTGACATCTA
>CAZERB010000295.1:0-2025 GCA_964514645.1 uncultured Anaerolineales bacterium | reverse complement strand
TTCCACTACGCTGGTTTTCTAGGGGAGATATTCGGCTACTACGTGACGGAAGAGGAGGGGTGGCCCCTCAAAATCTACGCCTCCAGCAAGCGCCTTCGATATACCATCCCCTGGCGAGAGGTGAGAGAGACGA
This sequence comes from uncultured Anaerolineales bacterium, assembly GCA_964514645.1. GTDB lineage: Bacteria > Chloroflexota > Anaerolineae > UBA7937 > UBA7937 > UBA7937. The sequence goes on along the minus strand of CAZERB010000295.1, from coordinate 1,892 downwards.
TAGAATGGCTACAGAAAGAAGCCACCCCGGAGGGGATGAAGATCACAGTCATGGGAGATGACGGCGAGAAGTTCGGGCTCTGGCCGGGGACCTACGAACACCTCTGGAAGAGAGGGTGGATGGAGGAGTTCTTCACCGCCTTGGAGGGGAATAGTTCCTGGCTCCAGACGATCACCCTGGGAGAATATGCGGAAATGTACCCCGCTGCTGGCCGCGTCTATCTACCCGATGCCTCTTATGAGGAGATGACGGAGTGGGCCCTTCCCGCTGCCCTCTCTAGCCAGATAGTGGAAATCAAAGAACGGCTGAAGCGAGAAGGGCAGGAAGAGATCCTCTCCTTCATCCGGGGAGGCTTCTGGCGTCACTTCCTGGTGAAATATCCAGAAGTGAACGACATGCATAAGAAGATGCTCCTGGTACATGACAAAGTGCGAGCCATGCCCCCTTCCCCCCAACAGGAGAAAGCCCTGGACGAACTCTGGAAAGGCCAATCAAACTGCCCCTACTGGCATGGCGTCTTCGGGGGCATCTATCTACCCCACATAAGGGCTGCCAACTACCACCACCTTCTGGCCGCGGAGAAACTGGCAGACGAAGCCTTGCATCCCGAAAAGGAATGGCTCGAATACTCTCTTGTCGATTTCCGGCGAGACACCCATAAGGAACTTCTGGTCAGCGGGGACTCCATGAACCTCTACTTCGATCTTCATCGGGGGGGCACGATCTTCGAATGGGACTGGCGGGAAAAGGGGTTGAACCTCCTCAATAATATCAGCCGTCGCCCAGAGGGGTATCATAAACAGTTGAGGGAGATGGCCCAGCGTGAAACCCAGGAAAGCGAGGAAGCCCCCAAAACGATACACGAGATCTTAGGAGTCAAGGAGGAAGGTCTAGAAGCCTTTCTAGTCTACGACCCCTACAGGCGCACCGCCTTCATCGACCATTTCCTACCCTTGGAATTGCCTCTTCCGGATTTCGCAAGAGGCGACTACAAGGAGATAGGCGATTTCGTTGATCAACCGTATAAGCATGAGATTAGAGAGGAGCCGGGGAGGCTACACCTCACCCTCCTCCGAGACGGCTACCTTCACCAGGGTGAACTATTGCCCTCCCGGGTGGAGAAACGGTTTTCCATACCCTCTGGAGAGGTGGAGTTGCCCGTCGCTTATCGGGTAACCAACAATAGCCCTCAAACGATAACCGTCCGCTTTGGGATAGAACTCAATTTCGCCCTCCTTTCCGGCCATTCCCCCCACGCCTATTACGAGATAGAGGGGTATAGTCTAGCCCATCCCCACCTCGACTCGACGGGGGAGACGGAGAGAGTAGTGGCCTTTCGACTGGTAAACCGCGACCTGGGGCTGGCCATAAGGATCAAAGTCGATCCAGAGGCCACCCTATGGCGCTTCCCCATAGAGACGGTCTCCCAGTCGGAGAGCGGCTTCGAGAGGATCTATCAAGCCTCCTCCCTGCTCCTCCACTGGGGAGTCCGACTTGAGCCTAATCAAGGCTGGCCAGCCAGCCTCCTAGTAGGGTTTGACAAGATATAGCCCTAAGGCTATAATAGGCCGCGTCTAAAAGGGAGAAAGGAGCAAATGGCTTCTATGAACGAAGAGAAGAGTCCCTTCATCAAGGCCTTGGAGATCCCTTTGCAGGGGGAACGAACGGGGCAACTGATCAACTTCGTGCTCATCCCCCTCCTCGTGATCTTGGCCGTTCTTTTACCCCCCATCTCTCTCGTCGATCGGGCGCTCTCCGCCGGTTTTACCACCATCACCTCTGGTGGCGGCTCGGTAGTAGACCCCGACGGGACACAACTCACCATCTTGCCTCAGGGGCTCTCCCAGCGCATCCGGGTGCGTCTCACCTCCCTCCCTCGCCTGGAGTTCCTT
>CAZERB010000294.1:0-2025 GCA_964514645.1 uncultured Anaerolineales bacterium | reverse complement strand
GAGGAGAGGGACTTCGTAGATAGTGGGCACGGTGATGAGGGGGATGACAGCCCGGACCTCCACGTCGCAGAAGAGGGCGATCTTCTCCTTCAGTTTATCATTTACCGGGTAGTCGGAACGGCAGACGATGACATCGGGCTGGATGCCAATGCTCCGGAGTTCCTTCACGCTGTGTTGGGTGGGCTTAGTTTTGAGTTCGCCGGTGGAGGAGATATAGGGGAGGAGGGTAAGATGGACGTAGAGGACATTCTCCCGACCCATATCTTTGCGCATCTGGCGGAGGGCCTCCAGGAAGGGAAGCCCCTCGATGTCGCCCACGGTGCCACCCACCTCGGTGATCACCACCTCCGCGCTCGTCTCCCGGGCCACCCTTATGATGCTCTCCTTTATCTCGTCGGTGATATGGGGTATCACTTGGATGGTTCCACCTAGATAATCCCCTTTTCTTTCCTTGGAGATGACCGCTTGATAGATCTGACCGGCGGTCACATTAGAAGAGCGGGTGAGGTTCTCGTCGATGAACCGCTCATAATGGCCTAGATCCAAGTCCGTCTCCGCGCCATCCTCTAAGACATAGACCTCCCCATGCTGGTAGGGAGACATGGTCCCCGGATCGACGTTGATATAAGGATCCAATTTCTGAATGGAGACGGCGATACCTCGACTCTTTAGGAGGCGACCGATGGAAGCCGCGGCGACCCCCTTGCCTACTGAAGAGACTACGCCCCCAGTGCAAAAAATGAACTTAGCCATCTCTACCTATGGAGAGAGCACGAAGCCTCGCTCCGTGCTCTCAAAGCCCTTAATATTCACTCTATGACTCTCTTCCAACACCTGTACACTCTTTTGATGCTCCCAAACTATCATAAATCATATCATAACTCGGTTCCCCTGTCAACGAGGACTGAGGTTCACCCCCTTGCTCCCTTAGAGGGGTTAGTATAGAATTCTTCAGGCCAAGAGAGGAGAAATTCTCATGCCCTATCACCGCCCTGAATCGGCACCCACCCCAACCACCTGGAGGTTTGCGCCTTTCGCCGAACTCAGCCGTGACAACCGATTGATCGCCCTCTCCATGTTCCTATGGGGGGCCTCTGAAGGACTATGGTTCTATGTTTACCCCCTCTATATCGAGAGCCTGGGCGCTGACCCGAAAGAGATAGGCTTAGTCATCTCCGTAGCGATAATGGGGATGGCAGCCGCCTTCATACCTGGTGGGTTGTTAGCCGACCGTTATAGCCGGAAGAAGATCATGCTGTCCGGCTATCTATTGGGTCTTTTCTCTATGATCTTGGTAGCCGTAGCCCCAGATTGGCGTGCCCTGCTTCCCGGTTTTCTCCTCTATTACATGTCAGCCTTTATTGTACCAGCCGAGAACAGTTATATCGCCCATGCTTGCGAGGGGCAAGATCTAAATCGAGCCTTTACCATGATGACCGCCGCTTACTCAGCGGGCATCATCTTCTCTCCAGCCTTAGGAGGCTGGTTGGGCGAAAGGGCAGGGATGCGAAACGTCTTCCTTCTCTCCGCCTCCCTCATCATCCTTTCTACCTTGGCTATCTTGCCCCTTAAGGAACAACCTATACCTCATCAGTCAGCGGCTTTGGGGATAAAACCTCTCTTGAGGAACCGTTCGTTTTGGGGGTTGAGTTTGGTGGTGGCTTTCATCTACTTGGTGATCTATCTGGGCTGGCCTTTGACCCCCAATTTCTTACAGGAGGTGCGAGGCCTAGACCTTTCCCTCATCGGCACCCTCGCCACTGCTCAATCGTTAGGCGCGTTCTTTCTAGCCATCTTCTTGGGCAGGGTCTCATGGGGCTTGTGGGGGCTGGTCGCCTCTGGACTTCTCATCTGGGCCTCCTATGGCCTATTGCTTCTCACTCCCTTCCCCTTTGCCATAGCCTGCGCCTATTTTCTGCGCGGCTCCTTCTCTGCCTTAGCCTCCCTTTCCTCGGCCCAGGTGGGGAAGATCTTAGAAAGCCCTTCCATGGGGCTAGGTTTTGGCCTCTTCTCTACCCTGCGCAC
>CAZERB010000293.1:0-2033 GCA_964514645.1 uncultured Anaerolineales bacterium | reverse complement strand
AGGTGGAGCGGACCTACGACCGCTCCCTGGCTCGTTTCATAGCCATCCATAGCCGAGGTAGAGGTGGCTAGCGGATTCGGTTGACGGTGGGAGATTCCCCCCTTTATGAGGGAGGGCCTGGGGAGACTTAGATGGGTATGATATGGTGGGCGCTTTTTATATTTCTTTTTAGGATGGCTAACGTTGCCGTGGGCACCGTTAGGACGCTCCTAATCGTGCGAGGGGAGCGGATTTTGGCCACCTTGCTCGGCCTCTTTGAGGCCTTTTTCTTCGTGGTGGCTGTGGGCAAAGTAGTACAAGATCTGGGCAACTTTTTGAACCTTCTCGCCTATTGTGTTGGGTTCGCTGCCGGGACCTGGGTGGGTATGATCTTAGAGAATAGACTGGCTCTAGGCTACGTGCTGGTGCGTATCGTTTCGTTGCAGAAGGGGAAGAGGATCGCCCTGGCCTTGAGGGAGAGGGGATATGGAGTAACAGAGATGCTGGGGGAAGGCCGGGTAGGTAGGGTGGGGATAATAGATGTCGTAGCCAAAAGAAAAGATGTCCCCCTCATTACCTCTGTCGGCTGTGAGGTTGATGGGGACGCCTTTATCACCGTTCAGGAGCCCAGGGAGGTATATCGGGGCTACATACCCCGGTCGAGATAGGCGATAAAGACCGGCTTTGTTGGATATGGATGACTCGTGTTTAATGATGGTTAGCCCTAAACCTTAAAGATAGGAGGTAGAGAGATGCAAACCGAAATCCTGTATCGCCCATCTTACTCTTTGACCGTGGTCAAACTAGGGCCGAACGAGGGGATTCGCGTGGAAGCGGGGGCTATGGTCTCCATGTCGCCTGGGGTCACCGTGGAGACCAAGATGGCCGGGGGCGTACTGGCTTCCCTCAAGCGCTCCATGCTGGGCGGCGAGAGTTTCTTCCTCAACGACTATCGCGCCCCCGCTCAGGGCGGCGAGATCACCCTGGCCCCGGTCCTGCCTGGGGACATGATGGTGCTGGACCTAAAAGACGAGACCTTGGTAGTTCAGTCTGGTTCCTATGTCGCCTCTTCTGAGGGGATTGAGATCGATACCAGATGGACGGGGGCCCAGACCTTTTTCGCTAGGGAAGGTCTGATCATGTTGAAGGCCTCAGGTAGCGGCAAATTGATCCTCGGCAGTTACGGGGCCATCCACGAGAAGAACCTAGAAGCGGGCGAGGTCTACACCGTGGACACCGGCCATCTGGTGGCTTTCTCCGAAGGGATGGGGTTCAGGGTGAAGGCGGTGGGAGGGATTAAGTCCACCCTCTTCAGTGGAGAGGGGTTGGTGGTGGATTTGACCGGGCCGGGTAAGCTCTTCATGCAGACCCGCAGTGATGACGCTTTCCTTTCCTGGCTGATCCCCAAGCTACCTACTCAGAAGGGGAGATGAGGGTTTCGAGGACAAGGGGTGGAACGGTGCCTCCACCCCTTGTTTCGGGATCTTTCCGAAGAGATAACCCACTCCTCACTGGTTTTTGGCTCCTTCTCCTGCAGCCCCAAAGCGCCGGCGGCTTTCATTAGAGGCATCCCCCAGTTGGTATGGGGTTAGCGGCTTATTTATACCTTTCGAGTAGCCTTCGGCGCGAGATCCAGATTTGACACCTTTGTAGGTCAAGAAGCCTCTTCCCTTTGAGGCTGGCGGGGTTGAAGGCCCAGATGAGGCCCCAGAGGTAGATATTTTCCCAGAACTCCAAGAAGGGCTTTAGGCGACTGATAGAGCGACCTAAAGGCAAGAGGTCAAAGCCCAGTCGTCCGATCAGTTCAGTCGCTTGTTTAACCCCTTCTGGGCTGTCGACCGCCGTCTCCCCCTTGAAGGCTCTGACCTCCTCCCATTCCGGTGCGCTCTCGATGTATCTAGCCAGTTCGATGAGGGATCTTCTCATCAAGCGGTGGAATTGTAACCCCCAGGCTAAGTCGGGTCCATCTTTGGGCATGGGAGGGATGCGCTCATTCCAGAAGTGGAGTTCGCCTATCGTTTCCCCTTTGAGGATCTTCGTCCCGTCGGAGAGGG
>CAZERB010000292.1:0-2044 GCA_964514645.1 uncultured Anaerolineales bacterium | reverse complement strand
TAGTTGTAACTCCCCAGGACGATGAGGGCTACGAGTGCTGCCCTCCAGGGGAAGCCTGCCAAGCGGGGCTCTAAAGCCAAAAGCCCTCCGGCCGCCGCCGAGGTGCAGAGGCCGATGGGGGCCAGGAGTTGCCAGGGGTAGGCTAAGAGCCAAGAGAGGCGAGTCGTTTCCCAGAAAAGCCGTGCTGGCCCCAGGGTGAGAAGGGCCATAACCCCTGCCCCAGCCAAAAAGAAGAGTGTCTTCCCCCTAACCTCCTTCTCCCCCCTGGAAAGAGCAAAGAGCGAAAGCAGGGCCAAACCTGTGGCCACCGCTCCCAACTGGAAGGGGAACCCGCCCTTCCAACCCCTATCGACACTGCCATAGTTCCAAGTAGGTGAGAAGAGTTGGAAAGGGTAAAGGAAATGGCGGGAGAAATCAGGCCGGGAGCCGAGGACGTAGCCACCTTTCAAGATGAGAGGTAGGAGAAGCAGAAAACCAAGGCCGACCCCCAAACCTAGCGCTGAGGCGGCGCGCACCTTCGCTTCTCGGGAAGGACCAAGAACAACAATATAAGCCAAGAGGAATAGAGCATAAAAGAGGGCTAGTCCAGCCTGGGCCAGAGCCAGAGCCGCAAACAGAAGAGCAGACACCGCCGGTGCGAATCGCCCACCCTCCTTGAGCCCCACATCTAAAGCCCAGAGGAGGAGGGGGAAAAGGATAAAAGCCACCGACTCGGCCAAGGCCCCTCGCAGATAGACCACTGCCAGATGATAGGGCAAGTAGGTATAGACTAGGGCGGCGATGAGGCCCCCATGAGGGCCGAAAAGGCGACGAGCCAGGGCGTAGATGGCCAAACCTGAAAGGAGGAAGCCTAGAGCGTAGACGCCTTTGACCGCCTGAGTCCCGCTCATACCCAAGAGGCGAAACGCCTCGGCCAGGGCGTAGGGCAAGGGGCCTTCGCTGGTGAAGAGGTTGTAATCTCCCCCTATCCTGGGCGCCCAGCCTAGGCTAGGAAGCGACTTCTCCAGGTCGAAGAGGTTGAGGACGGGGAGAAAGCCCGAATGGGCCAGGAAGAAACCGGGCCGGGTGAGGGGGGCGATGGCGAAGATAGCCAAGAGGGGTATGAGTATCAGATTGAAGTCTAGCCTACGAAAAAGCTTCATGGCCAGTTCTCGCACCCCTTAGAAATCGGTAACCAGGTAGCCTATCTTGTCTCACATGAAGACCATAGCGCGTAGCGGTAGCATTGCGACCGAACCCGACAATTCGCACTCTTACTCTTTTGGCAGTGCTTTCCTTGATGAAGATAAAACATCCTGTTCAGGACTGTTGGCTTAATCTGGGCTCTTCGGCTGATTTCCACCAATGCGCGCTCATCTTCGGGCAACACGAGGGCTGACAAGAGAAACTGAACCCGTGTATCTATCGGAAATACGTCGCGTTTCAAGCAATCCCTAACAAAAACACTCAGTGTCTTACTTGTGCTCTCTCTCACGCCAAGGGCTTTTAGCAGCTCATCCCGTGCTTCTAGTCCATCTTCGGGCAAGGCTTTGACCAACTCCCCGAAAGACTCCCCCAGATTGCGAAGATAATTGGACAGATTCACCAACCACACTCTCTGCCAGGGAAGAGGGAACTCCAGGTTGAGCACATTGTCTTCCGTTATCTTCCTGATGTCACCTCCAAAGTCCTCCTCAAACTTTTGGGCAGCCTGTTGCCAAACCTGTTTCTGCCTCCCCTCGCGCCACGGCCCATAGCAGATGCACGTGATTAGCCAGTGATCCAGCGACTTCACGGCGAGGGGGTCAAGCCATTTTTGGGTGTCGTTCTCCCACCGACTGTCTTCACATTCTCCTTCGGCATTATGAATGGAACTTAACCTCGTATATATTACTTTAATCTTCTCAACTAGCTCATCCAAGATAGAGTCAGGGCCCTTACTTGTCACATTCATTTTCCACCTCCTGAGAATCTCTCACTGCTGGCAGAGGTTACCTTCTGCCAGCACGTGGGCGTCAGATGGTAACATCCCTGGCCTGCTATCGCCAGGGCAGGCTGACGCCAC
>CAZERB010000291.1:0-2047 GCA_964514645.1 uncultured Anaerolineales bacterium | reverse complement strand
CGCACTTTTAGAATCAGCCGGACTTTCTCGCCCTCCGCGGCTGGGGGGATTAAGAGATCGTACTGACCCCGTACCAGGGAGCCCCCTTTCCACCAACTGGTGGGGTAATCAGCCTTAGATGGATGGTAGGCTCTCTCTCGAAGCACCTCTCCTCTCCTATCCACCATTTGCACCACCACTTCGTAATCGTTGGTCAGGTCGGCATGGCCTGCCAATAGAGTTCCAGGTGAAGGCTCTCTCCGCTCCGCCACTCTTTGAAAGGCAACTTGTACCCAAGAAGTCTCAGTTGGCCTCCGAACTCTTCCCGACGGGGATGTGGGAGAGAAAGGGCTTGGGGGCTGGGAAGTGGTGATGGGGAGAGTTGGAACTCCCCTAGGTTTACGACGGTTCCCTCGGGCCTGCCCCTCTCATCTAATACTTCCAACTCCTGCCCATCTCGGCGGGAATATGCCCTCAAGGATAGTTGGTAAAGCCCAGGGGGCGTGCCAGGAGGAAGAGGGATAACGACGGGCTGGGCTATCACTTTATGGGGTTCCCAAAGGGAAGTGGGGTAGAGGTCGTTAAAGGGGATGATATCGTTCTGAACCCACAGTTGCCCCTCCTGGTCCATAAACCGGAAAGAGAAGGAATATTCTTCTGTCAGCGCCTCTTTGACCCCCCAAAAAAGAGTCAGATATACCTTGTCGCCAATCTCTGGCCACCTCCTCTCATAGCCGAGGAGAAGCAACCTGTCGCCCAGGTTGGCCCCTACCTCCTCACCCATGGGAGGCGCGCTCTCCAGGATAGGGGAGTGAGGAAGGTAGTAGGCCACCGCTAGCAGGGTTGTGGTAGCGGGAAAGAGTCTATCATCGGCTTTGAAGAGATGTTCGTCAAACCACCTTTTTACCAAACCAGCGCGGTCCCGCAGAGGCTCTCCAGGGCCGTAGACCAGCCATATCCCCTCATACCCTTCGACTAAGCGCTCCATCTCTTTCACCGTGGATGGGCCAACTTCTTCCGGATATTTGGGTAGGGCCGTCCAGTCGAGATCGCCCCGCGCATAATACTCCGATACGTGAGAGATGACCGCGTCGTTGAAGACAACCAGTTCCCCAGGCCTGGAATACTCCTCGATATATCGCACCATAGAGCGAAAATCGTCCTTGATATACCTCTCATCGAAATAGTAGTTATAGGTGGAATAGAATAGGCCTCCCAGAAGAAGGATAGCCGCTGGGGGTAGAAGCAGCAAGGCTCTCCTCCTCAGGGAATCTAAGCCTAACCCCAAGCCCAGGTAGTAAGCCGGCGAGACGATGATGAGATGGCGCACTCCCTGATACATCGGTTTAATATGGCAAAGGGCGTAGAGGGTCAAGATGGGGACAAAAAGATAGCCCAAAAGGAGAAGGGATTTTCCCAGCCTGGCTCGGGAATCTCCCTGGTTGAGCATGGAGCAGCCTAAAAGGAAAAGGGCCAAAAAGAAAAGATCCAGCCACCAGACTTCTTTCATACTTACCGATATGCCCAGACTGAAAGAGTTCCAAAGGTCCCGTAAGATGATGAAAAGGGGAACAAACCTATAACCTCTCTCCACGCTTTCCGTAAGTAGCCGGTGCACAGCGAAGGGAAGCAAAGGGAGAGCCACCAAGAGAACCAGGGCGAACAAGCCAAGGAGCATCCACTGACGGCGCAAAAGGCTGACGGCTAAGAGAATCAGAACTTCGAAGAGGAGAAGGAAAAACCCGGTATAATGGGTGTATACCATAGCCGCCGCGACTAGGATATAAAAACCCAACCAGCGTCGTTTGATCTCTCGCCCACCTTCGCCCACCCCAAGAGCCCGCAACATGGCGTAAAAAGAGAGGAGTCCTAAAACGACCAATAGACTATACATGCGGAGCTCTTGGGCATACCAGAGGTAGAGGGGAGAAAGGGCAGCCAAAGAGGAGGCCCAGATCCCTGCCGCCTGGCCGAAAAGCCTTTTCCCTGTTAAATAGGTCAAGGGCACCGTAAGAACGCTGAAAAAGAGGGAAAGGAAGCGACCACTGAACTCGCTTGGGCCGGCAAG
>CAZERB010000290.1:0-2050 GCA_964514645.1 uncultured Anaerolineales bacterium | reverse complement strand
ATCCCCGATGGCGCTCTCCTCATCGAAGGCGACCGCATCGCCGATCTGGGCCCTACAGACGACCTAGCGGCCAAATATCCCCAGGAGGAGCGCCTAGATGCCCAAGGGATGCTGGTCATGCCCGGCTTCATCTGCGCCCACACCCATTTCTACGGCGCTTTCGCCCGGGGGATGGCCCTCAAAGCCGAGCCCCCCACCAACTTTCCGGAGATACTGGAGCGGCTCTGGTGGCGACTGGACAAGGCCCTCACCTTAGAAGATATAAGGTACTCCGCCCTCGTTTGCCTAGTTGATGCTATCCGTCATGGAACCACGACCCTTATCGACCACCACGCCAGCCCCAAGGCCATCGAAGGTTCCCTGGAAACTATCGCCTCGGCGGTCAAAGAAGCCGGGGTGCGGGCCTGCCTCTGCTACGAGGTCTCCGACCGAGATGGGGAAGAGAAGGCCGCCCAGGGGCTAAAAGAGAACCGAGAGTTCATCGTGGCAGCGAGAGAGGGGAATTTTGGCCCCCTCATCGCTGGAACCTTCGGCCTCCACGCCTCCCTCACCCTTTCCGACGCCACCCTCAAGAAGGCGGTGGAGGCCGCCGAGGGTGTGGGCTTCCACATCCACGTGGCCGAGGACAAGGCCGATGTCCGGGACAGCCTCAAGAAGTCAGGGCTCCGGGTCGTGGAGCGGCTGAATAAGATGGCCATCCTAGGAGAACGGACCATCGCCGCCCACTGCGTCCAGATCGACGCCTACGAGATGGGCATCTTGAGAGAGACAAGAACCAAGGTCGTCCACAACCCTCGCTCCAACATGAATAACGCCGTTGGAGCGTCCGATGTCCCAGGTATGTTGAGACGCCGCATCGAAGTCGGCTTGGGGAACGACGGCTTCTCCAACAATATGTTCGAAGAGATGAAAGCCGCCTATCTCCTCCATAAGCACGTGCAAGGGGACCCACGAGCCATGCCTGCCGATGAGGTAGTCAAAATCGCTACGCGAAATAACGCTCGTATAGCCAAACTCTTCTTCCCTCGCCCCCTGGGAGAACTCTCTATTGGCGCCTACGCCGACATCATCCTCTTGCGTTACCTCCCACCCACCCCTCTCCGCGTGGAAAACCTCCCTTGGCATGTCATCTTCGGCATGGACGGAAGCCAGGTGGATACAACCATCGTGGGAGGGCAGATTCTCATGCGAGGCCGGAGATTGCTTACCCTCAATGAGGAGGCTATCTTCGCCCGCGCTCAGGAACTGGCCAGAGATCTCTGGGTGAGGATGTGAATATGCCTAGGAGAATACGCTCTCTCTGGAGTCATGCCACTACTCCGGTCAAAGTGGGGCTCTTCTTCGGCACTCTGGGTGGCCTTTTGGCCCTCCTGGGCTGGTTCCGGGAGAGGGGAGACCTTCTGGGCCTCCTCATCGCTCTCCTCGTCTCCTTCGCCACCTGGGGGGTCGTCTCCTGGGCCATCGCCCAGGCGGTCTACGAGGTAGAGAAAGACGAAGACGGCCAAAAAATGTAACCTCTGCAAAGGGCAAGGCACGATCGAAGAAGAGGCCTGTCCCCTCTGCCGAGGAAGTGGCCAGTTCACCGAAGGTTGTGGCTCCTGCCACGATTTCTGCTTCTCCCCCCTCTCACAAAAGATGAGTGGGGGTGGCTCGGGCTACTGCACCTTTCTGCTGCGCCGCCTAGTCCCCGGCTGGCCTAGAAAGAAGGGAGAGGCGGAGACGATGAGCAAAGCCATAGTAAGGGTAGATCACCGTTGTAAAGATTATAAGGAGACCGAACGGGAGGACGCCACTTTCGGCTCCTGGTGGAGGAAAGAATGGCCGACCTTAAAGTAGAGATCTGTGGCTTGACATTCAAAAACCCCGTCCTGACAGCAGCCGGCCCCCCTACTTGGAACGGCGAGGCTATGGTGGCCTGCGCCCAGGGAGGAGCGGGCGGCATTGTGGCTAAGACTATCTCCACCACCGCCGCTCAAATCCCCGAGCCTTGCATGGCCCAATTCGGCAAGGCCTCCATGCTCAACACCGAACTCTGGTCGGAACTCCCCCC